>JAHCBA010000045.1 GCA_019634625.1 Verrucomicrobiia bacterium | reverse complement strand
CCCATCAGTCGAAGATCACCTTCGGAGAGACAAACCAAATAGTAGGTGCCGGGTTGGGGTTTCCTACCGGTTATGTAGCGAAATTTGACGGAGAGGGTGGCTTAATCAGCGCTTTTGGAATGCACGGAATTGCGCCGGCCAGAGTGGCAGCCGCATCAAGAGGACATTATCTTCTAACAGGTTCTAAGGTGGGCGTGGGGTGGGTGGTCGCCAAATATGATCGCAACGACAACCTCGTCTGGTTCATTGAATCAAGTCTGACCGGGAACTCGCGCGGCAACAACCTGGCGGTGGACGCCGGGGGCGCCGTGAGCCTCGCATTGTGGTCTGAAGGGACGCTGCCGCTCGGGCACAACACCTACACCTCATACGGAGCAGGCGATTTCTTTCTGACCCGACTATCGGAGGACGTTGCTCCGGTATTCGTCAGCCAGCCGGCTCCTTCTCCATTTGGGCTTCAACTCGGTTCGAACGTGGCTTTCTCCCCCAACGTTCGGAGCATCCATCCGGTCGATTTTCAATGGCAGAACAATGGACTAGACATTCCTGCAGCCACAAACGTTTCGATTGTCATAACTAACTGCCAGCTCCGAGACCAGGGCGACTATCAGTTAGTGGCGCGTAACCGCTTCGGCAGCACCACCAGCGCAGTTGCCCGCTTAACAATCTTCTTCGAGTTGCGCCTTCGCATACAAGGTACCGGCCGGGTGGATCGGGAACCCAAATTGGACGGCGGGTTTTTCAGGGGCTCCTATCCTTACGGGGAGATGGTTCGATTGACGGCGGTGCCTGATCTGGGAACCAGCTTCTCGCGGTGGAGTGGAGACCACACGCGACCAGACAACCCAACGCAGATAAATATATCTACGAATCTCAGCATTACAGCGCATTTCTCTGATTCTGTTACGAACTTGGTCCTGGATGACGATGATGCGGGGGTTTCTGTTGAGGGTACCTGGGCAGTGCAACACGACGGCCGTGGATACTCCGGCGGTGTCTACCGGGTCGCGGGTGCGAACGCTGCCCCGCCGGTCCGAGTTGCCTATCGACCGCAGGTGCATCTTGCCGGCGTCTATGCAGTCATGGCATGGATGCCCAGCGTCGTGAGGGCTCCTCAATATGGAACCGCTCTCTGGGACATACCCGTTCCGGGCGGTCGTAGCAACGTCGTCGTTTACCAACCCAGGGCTTCAGGTGCCTGGCTCAAGGTTGCTGATGATGTGTTTCTCGACGGGGGAACAAATGATTTTTTGATTCTCTCACCCGGCGGTGACGTGCCCGGGTTGGTGGTCGCTGATGCTATTCGACTCGTTGGACAGTCCATCGCACCGCTGATGGTCGCGGTCCCTCGGGTCCGTGCTGAAGGCTTGTGGTTCGAGGTGGGAATCTCAACAGGGGCACACGTCGATCTTGAATCTACCACGAACCTTATGGATTGGAATCAGGTTCGGGAGGGCATTCAGTTTCGCGATTCGGGCTTGCTTGTTCCTTGGGCAGACCTTCACGACGGCCACAGGTTCTTCAGAGTACAAATTCGACCCTGAGATGATCAGCGTACTGTTCTGGTGGCTGGTATCTGCTCGGCGCGAGCCCGACTTGGCGGATTCGGACGGCAGAGAGCAAATTTGGTCGGTGGAAGTCATTGATAGGACGCTGGCGCGGGTTCTGCTTCGGGGCTCCAAAGTGCTGTAGTGAAGACCCTGCCCATTCCCGGGATTCCCGCCGTGTGTATCCTCGCTGGCGGCCATGTTCCTGCGCTACTGCACCCGGAAAAAGGATGGGAAGGAACATCGTTACTGGAGTCTGGTCGAGAACCGGCGCCTGAGTGACGGGCGCATCGCTCAGCGCCATGTTCTCTACCTGGGCGAGATCAACTCTTCCCAGGAGGCCGCCTGGCGAAAGTCCATTGAGGTTCTGAGTGAGCAGGAGTCCGATCCCCGCACACTCGCCCTCTTTCCCGAGGATCGATGCGCCGGCACGATCCGCCGGTACAGTATCTGGTCGGCACGCCCAAAGGGCGGTTGAGTCGGTTGGAGAAGCGCCTGACCGATCTGTGGTGGCAGGAGGTGTGCGAAGGTGTGGAGGTCAAGCTGCTCGCCGATCTGGAGGAAGTCTATGTGCTGGCCCGAAGCGTCGATCGCGTCGCCAAGGAACGGGCGATGCGCCGGCGCCAGCTCAAGCAACCTTGGAGGCGCCTGGGAGAACTCTCGGAGATGGACCTGAGTCGTGAGCAGTTGCTGATGAAGTTGTGCGCGGCGCAGAACCAGTCCCCGAGTGCCTGGCCCCTGGTCCAGGTGACGATCGACCCCGGGAAGGGTGCCTTCACGTATGAACTCAGGAAGAAGAAGCTCCGTCAGGTGAGGCGCCGGGAAGGCCGGTATCTGTCTCGGACGAACCTGAAGGACGGCGATCCGGCTCGCCTGTGGCAGTTCTACATCCAGCTGGTGGCCGTCGAGCAAGCCTTCAAGGAGATCAAAGGGGACCTCGGCATCCGGCCGATCCACCATCAACTCTGAACGCCGGATCGAGGCGCACATCTTCGTGTGCTTCCTGGCGTACTGCCTTCACGTGATATTGGGACATCGACTCAAGCAACTGGCCCCGGGGCTGACGGTTCGTAGCGCTTTGGAAAAGTTCACATCGATGGTCATGGTGGACGTGCATATCCCGACGGTGGAAAAGGACGCTGCGAATAGTTGCGAGCTGATCCTCACGCGCTACACCCAACCGGAAGCAGAACTTCGACTGTTGTTGGAGAAGTTGAAGCTGACGCTACCCGCGCAACCACCCCCGCGCATCGCGGCGAAGGAGGTGCCCCCGCAACCGGGTCTGTAGTGCAGACCCATGGTCCCGATCTGTTGATTTTACGAGACTTACGCTCTGGTGACCCCTCGAATCCGCCAAGTCGGGCTAGACCGCCACTCACACCCTGACGACTCGGCCCTTCGGCATGCCCTCCATGATTCATCTGTGGGGTCGGGTTTTCATTTCTCGCAGCCTAAGCAGAACCTCCATTCGGGCAAGTCCGTTGGTGCAACTGGGGCAGGCTCGTCAGCATCGTTTGTGCCAGGAATGTAGAATCGGACCCGACGTCAACGGGTCTGAGGTCTTGGACAGGATGAACACGATGAACAGGATGGAGCGGAGCTACCGACGCGGAGCTCTCGACCCACCGCGACTCCGACACCCACGGAGATGCGATCGGTCGATGGATACGAGGAGGGGACCGTCGGGGTCGGGATCGCTATCGGAATCGAACCGGAATGATCTCCGGGGATGCGCGAAGCTTTATGGCTCCCGTCGATACCGATTCCGATAGCGACCCCGACCCCGATTCCGTTGCGCCTTCCGACAACTCGCAGATGCGCCCGTGGCGGCATTCCCCCTTGACTCTTCCTTTTCGGCCATGATGGAGTGCGGACGTAGTCGTGAAATCCTCAACCTGCGCCCGCCGTACGATGATCCGCAGATTCACTCCAGAACGTGGCATGGGGCCCGGACGGGTCCGGGACGAGGGAATGGGGACCCGGGAAGGAGGCTTCACTCTCATCGAGCTGCTCGTCACGATCGCCATCCTTGCCGTGCTTGCGTCGCTGCTCCTCCCGGCATTATCCCGCGCGAAGTCGGCCGCTTACTCGGCGGTCTGCAAGGGGAACCTTCGGCAACTGGGGATCGCCCTCAACCTGTATGTCGGGGATGCCGGGACCTATCCCGGGGGTTTCCCGTCGCAGGCGACCTCGACCGATGCCACCTGGTTGGGCTCGCCGAATATGCCCGGGACCCGAGGGCTGCCGGAATTGGCGCGGTACGTCCTGGGGGGCGAGGTCTGGGATCTATCCGTGCGTCTTGCCAGGCCACATGAGAGGACGGTTTTTCACTGTCCGGCGAAAAAGGTGCAGCGGTTCGGCGGCGGCTCCGGTCCTGTCCAACCGGCGGGAGGGATCGGAAGCAGTGTGAGTTTCGGAGACACTCCGACAGGGCTGCCGACGATCGAGCTTCGGCCCTTTGAATTGAATCCATACGGGTACGGCTACAACGGGCTTGGAACGGTGTGGAGACCGCCCGTGGTCACGCCGCTGGGGCTCGGGCCTGCGGTGACGGTGGATGGGAGGCTGCAATCGGTGGCGGACTCCGCCGTCAAGGCGCCAAGCGGAATGCTGGCGATCGCCGATGCCGTGGGAAACCTGTTCGACTACGTGAACCCTTACCCGGATAACAAGGCCGCCCTTGGCCAGCCCCACAACGCCGGCGCCAATGCCGTGTTTGTTGATGGACATGTCGAATACAGGAAGTTCCGGCGGTGGACCGAGGCCTCCGATGCGGCGCGCCGGATCTGGAACAACGATCATGAGCCGCACCCGGAAACCTGGTGATGCCGTCCCTGCTCCATTTCGGCGACACGGTTGTCCGTGCTGCATTTTTCGACCCGGCCGCGTAACGGCCCGCCAAGGCCCGGATTTCATCTTTCACTGAAATGGATGATGCGTCTCCAGTAGCCAGAGCAACCTTCGCCATCCCCGATTCGCCATTCCCCGATCGGCACCTGTTCAAAGCAGGAAATCCTGCACGTTCTCCGGCGTCACCACCATCGCCTCCGCATGAGGATAGGTGTCGAGAAACGCCTTCGGCAGGCGGGTCCGGCCCGCAGCTGGATTCCACTTGAACTCGAAGGCGGCAAGCCGCGCGCCGTCAGTCGTCTCCTCGATGAGATCGATCTCCTGCTGGTCGTAGGTGCGCCAGAACCAATGCGTGACGGAGATCCCCTCGTGGGCCAGTCGCTTGCGCCGTTCGATCAGGAGGTAGTTCTCCCACAACCGGCCCAGGTCATCGCGTAACGTGGGCGGGTGAAAGGCGTCCAGCAGGGCATTACGGATGCCCGGGTCCGTGAAGTAGATCTTCCGTGATTTCCCAACCTCCTTGCGGAGGTTGCGACTGAACCCGCCAAGCCGGAAGATCACGAAAGCGTCCTCAAGCAATCCCAGATAGCGGTCCACGGTCTTCACATCGAGCCGCACGGCGCCCGCCAGCTCATGGAGGGACACCTCGGAGCCAACCTGAAGCGCGATGAGGCGCAACAGATCGTGCAGCCGGTCGCGGTTCACGTTCACCTGGGCAAAGAGGTCCTTCAGGAGATGGTCCGCAGCGAGCTGTCGGAGCGCAGCCCGCTTCTTCTCCGGCGACACGGTCAGTACCACCTCGGGATAACAGCCGTAGATCATCCCGTGCTCGATCCACTGCCGGACCGTTGTGGCGCCCGGCTTCAACTCGGCCAGCGCGAAAGGGAACAGATGGAAGACCACCTGCCGTCCGGTCAGAGGTTCCCCCGTCTTCCGGCGCAGATCGAACGATGCCGATCCGCTCGCCACCACCCGCAGACGGGGGAACTCATCGTGCAGCAGCTTCAGAACCCGGCCGATCTCGGGCACGTTTTGCGCCTCGTCGATGAAGAGCAGATCCAGGTGCCCCGCCAGCCGTTGCAAGGCCGCCCTTTCCGGCACCAGCAGCGCCCGGTCGTCCGCATAGTCGCCATTCAGGAATTCCCGGTTGCCCGGGAGTTCTGCGAAGAGGGTCCGCAGCAGCGTGGTCTTTCCCACCTGCCGGGGACCGAACAGGCACACGACCTTGCGCGACTCGCTCCCATCGAGTGCCGCAAGCAGCTTTTTCTTTAGTAATCTCGGGATCACGATCCACAAATTAACGTAAATATGTGGATATTCCAGACTTGAATGATGTGATTTCTGTCCGGTCCCAGGTGTTGCCGCAGGCGTGGCGACGACCTTCGTGACCAGCCCGTCCCGGCCCATCCCTGCCCCACCCTCACAGCCTCGACCGGTTCGCGAAGGCAAACTTCAGCAGGCTGTGCGCTCCCTCGAGGTGCAGTTTGTGGCTCATGTTCTGCCGGTGCGTGTCCACGGTCCGCACGCTGATGCCGAGCACCCCGGCGATCTCCTTGGTGGTCTTGTCGTCGGCGATGAGCCGCAGAATCCGCCGTTCCGCCGGGGTCAACCGGTCGAGCCCGGGCTTCTCCCGCTTCAGGGACGCCCGTTCCCCGGCGCGGCGCGCCACCAGGCCGGACATCGTGGGACTGATGTAGATCCGGTCCTCCAGCACGGTCTTGAGCGCCGCGAGGACATCGGTCACGGCGTTCTCCTTGAGCACGTAGCCGCAGACCCCGAGGTCCATCGCCGCTTCGAGGAACTCGGGATCCTCATGCATCGTGAGCAACACCACCCGTGTCGGATGGCCCTCCTCCTTCAAGGCCCGCGCCACCTCGAGGCCGGTCCGTTTGGGCATGTGGACATCCAGAATGGCCACCGCCGGTCGCCGGGCCCGGATCAAGGCCAGCGCCTCCTCGCCGTCCCCGGCTTCCCCGACCACCCGGACCGAAGGCTCCTCGCGCAACACATCCGCCAGGCCGCGCCGAAAGACCGGGTGATCGTCCGCCAGGATGAGTTCGTGGGGCGAGGTCATGATTCGGGGGGGATGGCTTCCGCCAGGGGCACCACAATCTCCACCCGGACGCCGGCTCCGGGACGGGACTCGAACTCGATCCGGCCTCCCAGCGTGCCCACCCGCTCGCGCAGGCTGCGCAGGCCGAAACCGGCGCCGGCCCCCCGCAGATCAAACCCGCAGCCGTCATCCCGGATCAGAGCGGCCAGGTGGTTCCCTTCACGCCGGACCCGAACGCTGGCGGTTCGCGCTCCCGAGTGCTTGGCGATGTTGGTCAGGCATTCCTGCACGGATCGGAAGAAGTGGATCTCCGCGGACTTCGGCAGCGCGCCGTCGAGGTCCTCGAGATCGGTCCCGACCTCGATGTCCGATGCGTCCCCGAGACGCCGGGCAATGTGGGTGATGGCCTGGGTCAGTCCGAGTTCATCGAGTTGGAACGGGCGCAGTTCATGGGCCATGGCCCGCACCTCGCGCAGGGATTGCGAGGCCAGTTCGGAGACCTGGGCCAGTTCCTGCGACATCCGGGCAGCCTGCGTTTCATGGCGAAGGCCGAGCAGGGCCCGATTCTTGATGACCAGCAGGTTCTGTCCGAGGCTGTCGTGCAGTTCCGATGCCAGCCGGCGGCGCTCCTGTTCCTGCGACTCCATCAACCGCCGCGAGAACTCCCTCTGCATCCGGCGTGCCCGTTCCAGCCGTGCCACCCGGGCGCCGTAGCCCAGGGCCACCATGCCGGCCAGCGCCCCGCCCCCGGCGGCGCGGAACCACCACGTCTGCCACCACGCCGGCCGGATGATCAGTGCCGCCGTCGCCGCCGACGCGCTCCAGACACCGTCGTTGTTCCCCGCCATCACCTCGAACCGGTACCGGCCCGGCGGCAGGCCGTGGAACGAGGCGATGCGTTCGCCGCCCACCTCCCGCCACTCCGAATCGAACCCGACCATGCGCCACCGGAAATGCACCGCTTCCGGCGCACCCAGACTGATCCCCGTGTAGCGAATGTCCACCCGACGCGGCCCCGGCGGCACCGTCACGGTCGCCGGCGCCACGGAACCCCGTCCCGCGCCGGGTACCCCATCCACCAGCACCTCCTCGACCACCATCCGTGGCGGATTGAGCGAACGCGGCAGTCGCGCCGCATCCACCACCGCCACCCCATCCACGGTCGCGAACCACAATCGCCCGTCCCGCGCCCGCAACGCGGAAGGGCACCCGGACGCGCTCTGATTCGAGGGAAGCCCATCGACCGTGCCGTAGGCGCCCGGATGGACCCGGCGCGTTTCCCCGCGCAGAAACGCCTCGATGCCCGTGCGGGACAACCGGAAGACTCCCCGCGTCGATCCCAGCCAGAGCGACCCCGCCTGGTCGTCCAGAATGCCCGTCACCTCCGCCTCGCCCAACCGTTCCCCCGCGTCGATGGGGCGAATCCGCCCATGGCGGTACAGCGCGAGCCCAAGGCGGGTTCCGATCCACAGCGAACCCTCCCTCTCCGCCAGCAGCGACCGCACTCCGGGACTGGGCAGTTCCCCCTCGATCCGCTTCACCTCGGCACCGTGAAGGTGCAACAGCCCGTCGTCGCGGAGTCCGATCCAGAGTCCGCCGCCCGGATCGCGCTCGATCACCTGGACCGCGTCCCGGATCGATCCGTCGGCTCCTGGCTCCAGGACGCCTTTCGCGTCGTTGTGGCGCCACAAGCCCCCTTCCGTGCCCACCCACAGCGTTCCGTGCGAATCCTCGCACAGCGTGCGGATCAGGGGACTCGCCCCATCGACCTTGTTGGTCCCGAGAAGCGCAGTGCGTCCGGCCTGATCCAGCTTGAACCACACCCCGGCGTACGTACCGAACCAAAGCCGGCCGTCCCGTCGCGCCGCCGCCGACCAGGCATTGATCGGCCCAGGTTCGCCGGAATGCACCGCCCCCGCCCGATCGATCACCGCCAGCCCGCCATCGAGGCGCCCCACCCAGATCCGTCCATTCTCATCCTCCGCCAGGCTCAGGGGCATGAAGTCTGGCGCCGGGAAATCCCGGGCCCGGTCCCGGCTCCCGAAGATCCCCGGACGCACCCGCACCAGACCGCTGCCATTGGTCCCCACCCAAAGATTTCCCTCCCGATCCAGAATCATGGCCCGCACGGACGCCGCGGGGAATCCCTCTTCCCGGCCCAACACCCGCACGCCACCCGTCCTCCCGTTCAAATGCACCAGACCGGCACTCCACGTCCCAATCCAGAATTGCTCCTGCGCGTCCTCGACCAGCGAGGCCGCGCTCGGGATCTCGAGAAAAGGGAACACCAGCGGCTCACCCCCATCGGGCTGAATCCCCGTGACGGAACCGCGCCGGAGCAGCCAGACCCCTCCGCCGTGACGGGGAGCCATGGCCACAAAACGACGGTGCTCCTCCCCGGATTCCGCCCCGCCGTGGGTGGGAACCTGCGTCCATGATTCCCCGTCGAACCGGAACAGGTCCTGCACCGTGCGCCCCCAGAGGCAGGCCGGGTCCGCCTCGTCGTTCACCATGCCGGTCACGGGTTGCTCCGTTGGGGGGCCCTGCATCCCGGAGAAATGCCGTCCGTCGTACCGCCACAGACTTCCAGAAGCCGTGACAAACACCATGGCCCCATCCGGCAGCCTGACTCCACCCCGGGCCTGGAAACGTTCCATCGGCCAACCCGCGCTGGCATCGAAGGTCGTGAACCGCCCGTCCTGCAACCGCACCAGTTCCCCCCGGTCCATCGAAATCCAAAGTTCGCCCTGCGCCCCGGGCGCCATCCGGACGCTGCGATCGCTCTCGAGTCCGGGCTCGCGCCGGTCGAACACCCGGAACCGCACCCCATCGAAGCGCGCCAGTCCTCCCGGCGTGCTGATCCACAGGTATCCATCGGGCCCCTGCTGAATCGCGTGGACCACATTGTCCGGCAATCCATCCTCCACCCGCCACACCCGGATCGAATACGGCGGCTCCAGCCCGTCCGCCCCGGCCTGAACCGGGTTCCCCCACGCCCATCCCGCCAGCGCCATGGCGGCCACCCACCCAAGCCGGCCGCCGCGGACCGACCCGCCCCATCGCCGTGACTTCATGGCACCGCCGGAAGGCATGCTCCCGACCTTGCCCGTCCCCACGCCCCACCGGCAAGCGCCCGACTGAGTGCAAGGTTGCGATCCAGGCCCGGCCCATCGCA
Organism: Verrucomicrobiia bacterium; assembly: GCA_019634625.1. Classification (NCBI taxonomy): domain Bacteria; kingdom Pseudomonadati; phylum Verrucomicrobiota; class Verrucomicrobiia; species Verrucomicrobiia bacterium. The sequence continues at coordinate 43,493 of JAHCBA010000045.1, read as the reverse complement.
TCGTCCCGCGCATGCCAGACGATCCCGCCGGGGCGGCCGAGGTCCTGCGCCGCCTGTCGGACAACATCCAGCGCGTCCTGCGGGGTCAGGAAGTGGCCACCCGGAGGCTCCTTGCCGCCTTCGCCGCGGGCGGACACGTCCTGCTCGACGATTTTCCCGGCACCGGCAAGACCACCCTGGCCAAGACGCTCGCCCTGTCGATCGATGCGCACTTCACCCGCATCCAGTTCACCCCGGATCTCCTTCCCACCGACATCGTCGGCGTCTCGGTCTTCTACCAGGAGGAACACGCCTTCCGGTTCCGGGAAGGTCCCGTCTTCACCGACATCCTCCTCGCCGACGAAATCAACCGCGCCTCGCCGCGCACCCAGTCGGCCCTCCTCGAGGCCATGGCCGAGGGCCAGGTCAGCGTCGATGGATCCCAGCGCCCCCTGTCCGACCTGTTCTTCGTGATCGCCACGCAGAACCCGGTCGAGTTCCGCGGCACCTACCCCCTCCCCGAAGCCCAGATGGACCGCTTCATGATGCGCTTCGGACTGGGCTACGTGCCGCCCGTCGAGGAGGTGGCCATCCTCACCGCCCAGGTCCGCGAACACCCCCTCAGCCGCATCGAACCGTGCTGTTCCCAGGATGAACTGAGGCGCGTCCGGGCCGCCGTGCGGGAAGTCCGGGTGGGCGAGGAACTCCTCCACTACATCGTCACCCTGGTCCAGGCCACCCGGAGTCTCCCCGGCGTCCCGCTGGGCGCCAGTCCGCGTGCCTCGCTGGCCCTCATGAAGGCCGCCCAGGCCCTGGCACTGTTCGACGGTCGCGACTTTGTCACCCCGGCCGACCTGGCCGATCTCGCCGTTCCCGTGATCGCCCATCGCCTGGTCGTCGATCCCCAGGCCCGGTTCGCCGGCACCAGCCCCGAGGCGCTGGTCGCCGAACTCCTCCAGCGCCACCCGCCGCCCCGCTGAATCCGGCCTCCCCATGAGCCGCACGCCGCCCGTCCTCCCGTCCGCGCCGGACCGCGTGCTGCATCCCACCCTCACCCGGCCCCCCGAATCGACAGGCCACCGCTCCGGCCAGTCTCCCGGCCGCGAAACCCCTCACGCTTTCACCGCGCCCGAGGCCAGCCGCCTCGATCGCCGGCTGCACCGCAGTTACTGGATGTTCCATGCCATCCGCCAATGGCTGCGCCGCCACATCACCCCCGCGGGGGCCCTTCTCTTCTGGGCCACCCTGACGGCGGGCGCCTTCACGGACATCTCCCAGACCATGTCCCACCACCTGTTCGGAGTGCTCCTCTGCCTCCTTCTGGTGTCCCTGGTCTGGGCCCGCAAACCGCGACGCCGCCTCGCCCTCGAACGGACCCTGCCCCGCCGCGTCACTGCCGGCATCGCCTTCCCCCTCCGGCTCCACGTCCGCAATCTCACCCCCCGCCCGCTGCCCGCCATGGACCTCTGGGAAGGGGTGTCCGATCCGCGGCCCACCCTCTACGAGTTCTCCCACCTCGCGGAACCCGGCGAGGAACGCCGGAACTGGTTCGATCGCCGCTACCGGTTCTACCGCTGGACCTGGCATTGTGCCCGCAAGACCCGCGCCCGCCTCGAACCCATCCCCCTGCCCCCACTGCCGGCCTCCGCCGGAACCGAGGTGGTGGTGCCGGTCACCGCTCTCCGCCGGGGCCGCCTCACCTTCGCCGGCACCGAGGTCGCCCGCTCCGACCCGTTCGGCCTCTTCCGACGCCTGGGCGTCGTCCGACAACAACCCGATTCGGTCATCGTCCTTCCCCGCCCGTTCCGCCTGCCTCCCATCCCGCTCCCCGGCCAGTCGCGCCGGCTCCAGGCGGGCGGCATCGCCATGGCCGGCTCGGTCGGAGAATCCGAGGAGTTCGTGTCCGTCCGCGATTACCGCCCCGGTGATCCGGTCCGCCGCATTCACTGGGCCGGCTGGGCCCGCACCCGCCAGCCCGTCGTGAAGGAGTTCCAGGAGGAGTTCTTCGTCCGCCACGCACTCCTCCTCGACACCTTCGGCGGAGGACCCGAGTCGGATGCCTTCGAGGACGCCGTGCGCCTGGCGGCGTCGTTCGTCAGCACCGTGGACCAGCGCGATTCCCTGCTGGATCTGATGTTCATCGGGGATCAGGCCTACGTCTTCACCGCCGGACGCGGCCTGGCCCACGCCGAGCAGATGCTCGAAATCCTCGCCAGCGTGGAACTCGATCCCCAGGGCCGCCTCGACGATCTCGAAACCCTCGTCCTCCGTCACCTCCACCGCCTCAGCGGCTGCATCCTCGTCCTCCTCGACTTCGATCCCGCCCGCCGCCAGTTGCGCGACCGCCTCGAAGCCCATCGCGTTCCCACCCTCACCTTCATCGTCCACCGCAGCCCTCCGCCCGCCGATTCCCCGCTCCCCCCCAACGTCCACTGGCTCCCCCCCGGCTCCGTCGAGACCACCCTCTCCCGGATGGCATAACCCGTCATGGGCTCGGATGCGACATACCCGATGAATCCGGATTCGCAGGGATTGCAGATCCGCCGAAGCCTTCGAGCACGGTCAACCACTCGTGAAAGTGGGGACAGGCTTGCCGTATTGGCTCGATGCCTATCCGCGACACAATTCCAGGGGCATGCGCGAGGTCGCTATCCCCTTTCCGATAGCTGGGATACGCAGCTGTGATTCGCTTCGAGGGCCGGGTTTCCGGACCTGTGTTGATCCGTTCGCAGCCGCCGCACTGCTCAACAATCCTCCGAAAGCCATCCGCCAAGTCCTTTTGATCGAAGGCATCTGCATGATCTCGGGACCGGCGAAGAGCAGGGCTTCGATCTCATGCATCTGCACGTAGGGAATAAACCGGTCAGGTCGGAGCAGGTCACCCAGGTTTCGAAGCACCTCCGTGCGCATCGCGCCTTCGATGCAGCGTGGAATTTCCTCATGAGTCAGACCGGCAGCCCTCTCGACTCCAGGCCATCCACGAGGCATCCCGGCGTAATCGAACAGCGTCGTGAGCGCTCTCGTCGGCCATTGCTTCGCCAGTGCTGTCAACTCCTTCAACACGACACCGAAATCCGCGGGAACCCCGCCCTTGTGCCCCGGCTTTCCGATGATTTGCGCCCGCAGGTACACGCCGCGCTCCCCCAGGTAGGGAGCGATGGCCTGCTTGACAATTCCCCTTTCCGTCTGCCCCTCGACCAGAGCCAACACGCATTCCCTACTCATGATTGAGGTCAGCTCCGATCACATTCTTCTGCCAGAGCTCACCCAGGGTGTAGTCCTCCAACCAGGCGGCGAGAGGCTCCTCCTCCAGTCGCCGGAAGACCGAAGCCCCTCCCTCACGGTCCACGGTCACAATATCCTCCGGATCACATCGATTCAGGAAGGCAGGGGACTGCGTCGAGACGATCACCTGCACCCCGCGCCGGGATGCATCCCTCAACAGATCCACAAGCAGGTCCAGAGCGTACGGATGAAGTCCCAGTTCCGGTTCATCAAGGATCAGAACGGGTGGCGGCTTCGGCTGGAGCACGGCCGTGGCGAGACAGATGAACCGAAGGGTCCCGTCCGACAAGTGATAAGGCTGGAACGGGAACGATGGCACTCCGCGCTGGTTCCACTCCAGCTTTACAAAATCGCCATCCCCGCGCCGACGCGGTTCCAGGAGGAAGTCTTCGATGTACGGAGCCACCCCTTGGATCACGTCCCGAATCCGGCGATACGTGGCCGCATGGTTCTCGCGCAGGTGCAGCAGGAAGGCCGCGATATTTCCGGCATCCTCACCCAGCTCACGATGGTGCTCCACCGGGCACTCGCGCCGCGCGGCAGCGAGGAGGCTGGTGTCGTGGAAGTGATACACCACCCATTGGATCATGGCCCTCCAGACGTAGAAATAAACCTTATCGGGCTGGTTCCAGGAAGCTCTCTTCTTCATCCGGTCCTTCAGCAGGGACTCGAGCCGGCCGCCGCCCATGTCATTCCGATGAAGGCCGTAGGGAACTGACTCACTTTCAATCATCAGCTCCCCCGAGGCCGTCGGAGCCAGGGTGAATTGATACCGGTTCTCCCCGAACTGCACGTCTCCGCGGATCCTCGGGGTCACCTTCGGGCCATTGAAGAGAAACCCGTCAGCACCTCCCCGCCCGATCACAAAGCGCTGCAGTCCCTCATTGCACAGGGCCCGCAGCATCCGGAAAAACTCCACGAAATTGCTCTTTCCCGAACCGTTCGCCCCGACCAACACGTTCATGGGCCGGACGGCGAAGCCTTTCAGGTCCCGGATCGACCGGAACCCCTGGATCGTCAGGCTGCTAAGCTTGGTGGGAGGCGCCTCGTCCATGACCTGAATACCCTGACGACGATGAACGGGTGCCTCCGGAACAACAATCGCAAAGGGCCCCCCTGCCCCTCAACACTTCCACGCTGGAATTCCCCTCTCACCCGTCGCACCCTCGCGCCGATGTCGTCCCCCGCTTCGCGTCCCCCGTCCCCGCCGGACCGGGAACCCCTACCCGATGCCGACGATCAGGCACCCCTGGACGATGCGATCATCGGCCGCGCCATGCGGCGCTCGGCCTATGCCCTGATTGGCATCGTCCTCGCCATCGGCGCCACCCTCCTCTGGTTCCGGCGCCCCACCCCCGCGCCGCCGCCGCAGGTGACCGAAATCCGCACGCCCGTCGCCCGCACCCATGAGCAGGCCGTCGTCCCCACGGTCCGGTTCACGGATGTCACGGCCTCCGCCGGGATCCGCTTCACCCACTTCACCGGAGCCGAGGGCGAGAAACTGCTCCCGGAAACCATGGGCGGCGGCGGCGCCTTCTTCGATTTCGATGGCGACGGACACCCCGACCTCCTCCTGGTCAACGGTGCCCCCTGGCCCTGGGCGAAACAGCCGCCCGTCCCCGCCCCCACCCATGCCCTCTATCGCAACGACGGCACCGGGCGCTTCACCGACGTGACCGCCGGCTCCGGGCTCGATGTCACGTTCTACGGGATGGGCGTCGCCTGCGGGGATTTCGACAACGACGGACTGGTGGACGTGTTCATCACCGCCGTCGGTTCCAACCGCCTCTTCCGCAACCTTGGCAACGGGCGCTTCGAAGACGTCACGGCGTCCGCCGGCGTGGGAGGCGGTCCCGAGGTCTGGAGCACCGCGGCCGCCTTTGTGGACCTCGACCGCGACGGCCTCCTCGACCTCGTCGTGGTCAACTATGTCCAGTGGTCCCGCGACATCGACTTCCAAGTCGGGTATTCGCTCGACGGACGAAACCGCGCCTACGGCCCGCCGATGAACTTCCAGGGCACCGTGCCGTACCTCTATCGCAACGAAGGCAACGGACGCTTCACCGACATCACCGCCCAGGCCGGCCTCGCCGTCCGCAATCCGGCCACCGGGGTCCCGGCGGCCAAGTCCCTCGGCATCGCCCCCATCGACCTCAACGGCGACGGCTGGATCGATCTCGTGGTGGCCAACGACACCGTTCAGAATCTGGTGTTCACCAACCGCCATGACCTCACCTTCGCCGAGGTCGGCGCCCGCCTCGGGGTCGCCTTCGACCCGCTGGGCAACGCCCGTGGCGCCATGGGCATCGACACCGTCCATCACCGCAATGACGACGCCCTCGCCATCGGCATCGCCAATTTCGCCAACGAGATGACCGCCCTGTACGTGGCCGACCGCCCCTCCGCGATCTTCACCGACGAGGCCATCGCCGAAGGCATCGGCCCGGTCAGCCGGCTGCTTCTGAAGTTCGGCCTGTTCTTCTTCGACTACGACCTCGACGGCTGGCCGGACCTCCTCACCTGCAACGGCCATCTCGAGGAGGAGATCTCCCTCCTCCAGGAAAGCCAGGCCTACCGCCAACCCGCCCAGCTCTTCTGGAATGCCGGCGCCACCGACGGCGGATTCGTACCCATCCACGCCGATCGCGCCGGGCCGGACCTCTTCCAACCCATCGTCGGGCGTGGCTCCGCCTACGCCGACATCGATGGCGACGGCGATCTGGATGTCCTCTTCCTCCAGGTCGGCGGGCCGCCCATCCTCCTGCGCAATGACCAGAACCTGGGCCATTCCTGGATCCGCTTCCGCCTCGTCGGCACCCGCGCCAACCGCGATGCCATCGGCGCCCTGGTCCGGGTGACCGCCAACGGCCGCACCCAGACCCGGCAGGTCATGCCCACCCGCAGTTACCTCTCCCAGTCCGAGCTGCCCGTCACCTTCGGCCTCGGGCCGGGGACTCCCCGGATCGATTCGGTGGAAATCCAATGGCCGGACGGCTCCCGGCAGCAGCTCGACACGTGGCAGGTGAACGCCCTCAACACCGTCCGTCAGCCCTGAGCGCTTGAGCGGAATAGCGCGCACCCCTGCTCATCACATCCATGGCATCCTTCATGGAGGCCGCCATCGCCGTATCCATGCAGCAAGGAGGAAAGCGATGGCGCCGCCGATTTTCGGGCAAGGCGAGGAGTGAGCGGGGCGCGTCTCGGAAGAGTCACTCCGGATCTCACTCCGGATCTCACTCCAACTGCAGCGCGTGCTCCAGGAATTGCGCCAGATGCGGCACAATGGTGGCCTCGGTGGCCATGACCTTCACTCCCGCCGCCAACGCCGTCTCCCGCTGCTGCCCATCCTCCCGAGGTCCGTAGGCAATCACCGGCACATGCGACGTCGCCTCGTTCACCCGCATCGCCGCCACCGCCGCCAGCACGTCCCCCTGCCGGTTGGTAAGGTCCGCCACCACGACCATGGGCATCTCCCGCGTCGCCGTCGTCACCAGGTCGCGCGGATCCGACACCGTCGCGACGCGGTATTCCAGCCCCTCGAGCTTGTTCCTCAACTGCGTTCCCGGCACCGGCTTCTCGTGCAGCAGGAGCGCCAACGGCTTCATCATGGCCCGCTGAGGATGGAAAACGCGCCCGCGAATGCAAAGGGCTTTCCTCGAAGCTCGGAGGCCCGCGGTGCATCCCCATGTTGTCGGTACCGAGCCAGCGAACCGGAGGGACGAGCTCCGCGAGTCTTCAACCCAACGCCCCACACCGTTGCGGCCTCGTGGAACCCGGCCCTCCGAAGCGCCGCTTGGCCGAGTTCGCACCTCTCCCCACCCGCTCCGGGATGCACGGAGAGCAGGGCACTTCCCGGCCCGAGAAATTCCTTGTGAAGGATTTCACAACGCGGCAACGTCTCCGCCCCGTTTGCGCAGGGTTGAACGCTTCGGCGCTCCGATTTTCGGTGCTTCGATTCTCGGCTGGCGCGGCGGGATCTGATCCGACCTGATTCATGCGCGCATTGCGATCGGCATTGTTGTTGGCCGGCCTGTCCGGCCTGCCCCTCGCCACCCGGGCCGCCGAAGGCGCCCACGGGCTGCCCTCCGCCGCCCCGGTGCTCTTCAAGCTGGGTTTCTTCCAGGTCACCAACTCGATGGTCGTCACCTGGATCGTCGCCGTCGCCCTGATCCTCGGCGCCCGTGCCGCCACCCGCTCCATCCGCGCCGTCCCCGAGGGCGCCCAGAACTTCTGGGAATGGCTGGTCGAGAGCCTTCACGATTTCCTCGAAGGCATCATCGGGCCGGACCTTGTGAAGAAGACGTTCTGGTTCTTCGCCACGATCTTCATCTTCATCCTTGCCGCGAACTGGTTCGGCCTCATCCCCGGCGTCGGCTCCATCGGCTGGGGCCACCCCGAACCGGACGGCAGCTTCCATCACCTCAGCGAACCCATCTTCCGTGGCACCAATGCGGACCTCAACATGACCCTGGCCATGGCCATGGTGTTCTTCGCCTGCTGGACCGTCTGGGCCCTCCAGGCCAACGGCGCCAAGGGGTTCGTCCTCCATATCTTCGGCCCCAAAGGCGATACCGCCGGCGCCCTGAAGATCCTCATGATCGGGGTCTTCCTCGTCGTCGGTCTCCTCGAGGTCGTCTCCATCCTCTTCCGCCCGGTCTCCCTCAGCTTCCGTCTCTACGGAAACGTCTTCGCCGGCGAGAGCATGCTCGAAACCATGGCCATTCTCGGCGGTGCCAAACTCGGATGGCTCCTGCCCATCCCCTTCTACTTTCTCGAACTTTTGGTGGGCCTGGTTCAGGCCTTGGTGTTCATGCTCCTCACCTCCGTGTTCACCCTGCTGATCTGTCAGCACGAGGATGACCACGGGCACGGTCACGCGGCCCCCGCGAAGCACTGAACCCCCCACGGATTGCGGCGGCCGGACCGTGGCAGGACTGCGGGGGCCGCTGCTGCAACAAAGAAAGGAAAACTACCATGTTAATGCCCATGCTGGCGGAGATGACCGGCAACATTCACGTCGCGGCCGCCTGTCTCGGTGCCGCGATCGGTGTCGGCATCATCGGCATGAAGGCTTCGGAAGCGGTCGGCCGCAATCCCGGAGCCTCCACCAAAATCCTCGTGCAGGCGATCCTGAGCACGGCCTTCGCCGAAGGCATCGTGTTCTTCGCGATCTTCCTCGCCCGATAAACCGCCCCGATGCGGGGTCACCAGGACCCTGCATCCCCCCCTTTCCCCTGACTCATGGCCATGGACGCAATCGCATTGTTCGCCGCCGCCGGCGGTGGAGGCATCATCGGTGAAACCGCCGCCACCTTCGGCGTGAACTGGCAGCTCTTCATCTCCCAGCTCATCAGCTTCTCGATCGTCGCCTTCCTGCTCCATCGCTTCGCCTACAAACCCATCCTCCAGGTCCTCGCCCAGCGCCGTCAGCAGATCGCCGACGGCCTCGCCAACGCCGAACGCATCAAACAGAAGCTCGCCGAAGCCGAAACCACCCGCCGCGAACTCCTCCAGCAGGCCAACCTCGATGCCACCAAGCTCATCGAGGAAGCCCGCGCCGCCGCCGCCCGCGTCCAGGAATTGGAAACCCAGAAGGCCATCGCCCAGGCCGAGCAGATCATCGCCAAGGCCCGCGAGGCCGCCCAGGCCGATTACCTCAAGATGAAGCAGGACCTCCGGCAGGAGATGGGGCGCCTCGCCGTTCAGCTCGCCGGTCAGGTCACCGGCAAAATCCTCACCGTGGACGACCAGCGCCGCCTCGCCGAGGAAACCCAGAAGCAGATCGCCGCCTGAGTCCCCCACTTCCCTCCCACCCGGCATGAGGATCTCCAAACAGGCCCGACGCGACGGCAAATCCCTCTTCCGCGCCTGCCTCCTCGACGGGCGCCTGGAAGAAACCCGCGTTCGAGAAACCACCCGGCGCGTCCTCGAATCCAAACCCCGGGGCTACCTCGCCGCGCTCACCCATTTCCACCGCCTCCTCAAACTCCACCTCGACAGTCGCCGCGCCACCGTCGTCAACGCCGTGGAAACCCCTCAGCCCCTCCAGGACACCCTCGCGGCTTCCCTCGAACAACGCTACGGCCCCGGTCTCGACCTCGGTTTCCAGGTCGATCCCGCCCTCCTCGGCGGACTCCGCATCCGGGTCGGCAGCGATGTGTACGATGGCTCCATCCGCGCCCGCCTCGAAGCCTTGAACGCCCGTTTCTGATCCCCACCCCAATCCCTTTCCAGATCCCTCCCTCCCATCCGACATGAGCACCTTGTTGCAGGATATCGAAGCCCAGATCGCTCAGGTGAAATCCGGCGTCGCCCGCCAGAACGTCGGCGTCGTCCGCGAAATCAGCGACGGCGTCGCCAAGATCGAGGGCCTCACCGACGCCATGATGAGCGAAATGCTCGACTTCGGCGGCGGCGCCACCGGCCTCGTCCAGAACCTCGAGGAAACCGAAGTCGGCGCCATCATCCTGGGCTCCTACACCCAGATCCGTGAAGGTCAGGAGGTCCGCACCACCGGCCGCCTTCTCCAGGTCCCCGTCGGCAAAGGTCTCCTCGGCCGTGTCGTCGATGCCCTCGGACAGCCCGTGGACGAAAAAGGCCCGATCCAGGAAACCGCCTTCTATCCCGTCGAGAAGATCGCCCCCGGCATCATCAAGCGAAAATCCGTCAGCCAGCCCGTCCAGACCGGGATCATGCCCATCGACGCCATGATCCCGATCGGCCGCGGCCAGCGCGAGTTGATCATCGGCGACCGGTCCACCGGCAAGACCACCATCGCCATCGACACCATCATCAACAACGCCCGCCTCAACGCCGCCGCCGCCGCCGCCAACGACCCCGCCTTCCGCCCCCTCTACTCGATCTACGTCGCCATCGGCCAGAAACAGTCCAACGTCGCCAACATCATCCGCGTCCTCGAGGAAAACGGCGCCCTCCCCTACACCATCGTCGTCGTCGCCTCCGCCTCGAATTCCGCCACCGAACAGTTCCTCGCCCCCTTTGCCGGCTGCGCCATGGGCGAATGGTTCATGGACAACGGCATGGACGCGCTGATCATCTACGACGATCTGTCCAAGCACGCGGTCGCCTATCGCCAGGTCTCCCTCGTCCTCAAGCGACCCTCCGGCCGCGAAGCCTACCCGGGCGATGTCTTCTACCTCCACAGCCGCCTCCTCGAACGCTCCGCCCGCCTCAACGAGAAGAATGGCAACGGCTCCCTGACCGCCCTCCCCATCATCGAAACCCAGGCGGGCGACGTTTCAGCCTACATCCCCACCAACGTCATCTCCATCACCGACGGCCAGATCTACCTCGAAACCGACCTCTTCTATCAGGGCGTCCGCCCCGCCATCTCCGTCGGTCTCTCCGTCTCCCGCGTCGGCTCCGCCGCCCAGGTCAAGGCCATGAAACAGGTCGCCGGCCGCGTGAAACTCGACCTCGCCCAGTTCCGCGAACTCGCCGCCTTCGCCCAGTTCGGCTCCGACCTCGACGCCGCCACCCAGGCCAAACTCGAACTCGGCAAACGCATCGTCGAGGTCTTCAAGCAGCCCCAGTACAACCCCATCCCCGTCGAGGTCCAGGCCTCTGTCATGTGGGCCGTCCAGAACGGATTCTTCGACGACGTGCCGGTGGATCGTGTGAAGGATTTCCAGAACCGCCTCACCGACTTCCTCGCCACCCGCAAGTCCGCCCTCCTCGATTCCATCCGCACCCAGGGCGCCCTCAACGACGCCCTCACCGGCGAACTCAAGGCCGCCGTGGCGGAGTTCAAACACACCTACCGCTAAGCGTCGCATGCCCAGCACGCGCGATATCCGGCGCCGGATCAAGTCGGTCAAGAACACGGCGCAAATCACCAAGGCCATGCAAATGGTGGCCTCGGCGAAAATGCGCAAGGCCCAGCAGGCCGCCCTCTCCGGCCGCCCCTATGCGGGCCTGATGGACGAGGTCCTTGCCTCGGTCGCCGCTCATGCCGGTGACTTTTCCCATCCCCTGCTGGGGGTCCGTGAAGGCGAGGGCGGGAACGCCTCGCGCGAGAACGGTTCGCTTCCGGCAGGCCGGCGCGCCATCATCGTCATCAGCACCGACAAGGGCCTCTGCGGCTCCCTGAACTCCAATCTCCTCCGCGAAGCCGGACGCTTCGAACCGGCCTCGACGATTTACATCACCGCCGGTCGCAAGGCGTCCCAGTTCGTCGCCCGTACCCGCCGAACCCTCGCCGCCGAATTCGCCTACCGCGATTCCCCCGCCTTCTCCGAAGCCCGCAGCCTCTCCAAGTTCGCCCAGGAACTCTTCCTCAAGGGCGAGGTCGACCGCGTGGATGTCCTCTATACCCAGTTCATCAACGTCATGACCCAGCGCCCCGATCTGCACCCCTTCCTCCCCATCGGGGAAGTGAAACGTGCCGGAACCGCGTTCGGAGGTCAGACCGGCGGCGACACCCTCCAGGGCCCGTCCTTCGAGTATCTCTTCGAACCCAACCCCGCCGATGTCTTCGGCGCCCTCCTGCCCCATTACCTCAATTTCCAGATGTACCACTTCCTCCTCGAGGCCAAGGCCAGCGAGCACAGCGCCCGCATGGTCGCCATGAAGAGCGCCACCGACAACGCAAGGCAGCTCATCAAGGACCTCACCCTCGAATACAACAAGATGCGCCAGGCCAGCATCACCAATGAGCTGCTCGAAATCTCCAGTGCCGCCATGGCCCTGAGCTGAGCCCCCAACCCTTTCCCTCACTCCCCCCCGTTCCCTCATCCCTTAGCCGCATGAACCAAGGCAAAATCGTTCAGATCATCGGCCCCGTCGTGGACGTCGAGTTCCCCGATCAACTCCCCGCCATCTACAACGCACTGGTGGTGGAGTACGAACTCCCCCTCGTCGGGCCCACCCGCCTCACCCTCGAGGTCCAGCAACACCTCGGGGACCACTGGGTCCGTGCCGTCGCCATGTCCACCACCGACGGCCTCCGCCGCGGCATGGCCATCACCGATACCGGCGTCCCCATCTCCATGCCCGTCGGCGACGGCGTCATGGGTCGCGTCCTCAATGTCACCGGCGAACCCGTGGACGAACGCGGCCCGGTGGTCTCCGAAAAGCGCTACCCCATCCATCGCGCCGCCCCGGCCCTCGCCGACCAGAACCCCTCCCCACAGATCCTCACCACCGGGATCAAGGTCATCGACCTCATCTGCCCCTTCCTCAAAGGCGGCAAGGTCGGCGCCTTCGGCGGCGCCGGCGTCGGTAAAACGGTCGTCATCATGGAGCTCATCAACAACATCGCCAAACTCCACGGCGGTGTCTCCGTCTTCGCCGGGGTCGGTGAACGCACCCGCGAGGGCAACGACCTCTACCAGGAAATGTCCGAGGCCGGCGTCATCAAGCAGCAGAAACTCGAGGAGTCCAAAATCGCCCTCGTGTACGGCCAGATGAACGAGCCACCCGGCGCCCGCCTCCGCGTCGCCCTCTCCGGCCTCGCCATCACGGAGTACTTCCGTGACGAGAAGAACCAGGACGTGTTGCTCTTCATCGACAACATCTTCCGGTTCTCGCAGGCCGGCTCGGAGGTGTCCGCCCTCCTCGGGCGCACGCCTTCCGCGGTCGGTTACCAGCCGACCCTCGCCGCCGAAATGGGCGACCTCCAGGAACGCATCACCTCCACCAAGAAGGGGTCCATCACCTCCTTCCAGGCGGTGTACGTCCCCGCCGACGATCTCACCGATCCCGCCCCCGCCACGACCTTCGCGCATCTCGACGCGACCATCGTGCTCGAACGTTCCATCGCCGAGCTGGGCATCTATCCCGCCGTCGATCCCCTCGCCTCCACCAGCCGTGCCCTCGCCGCCGATATCGTCGGCAAGGAACACTACGAGGTCGCCCGCGGCGTCCAGCGCGTGCTCCAGCGCTACAAGGACCTCCAGGACATCATCGCCATTCTCGGCATGGACGAACTGTCCCCGGACGACAAGCTCACCGTCTTCCGTGCCCGCAAAATCCAGCGCTTCCTCAGCCAGCCCTTCTCGGTGGCCGAGGTGTTCACCGGGCGCCCGGGCAAGCAGGTCCCCGTCGCCGATACCGTCCGCGCCTTCAAGGAAATCCTCGAGGGCAAGCACGACGACGTTCCCGAGGCCAACTTCTACATGAAGGGCGGCATCGAGGAGATCCACGAGGTCTAGACCGCCTCCCCCCCCGATCCACCGGCAGCCCCGCGCCATGCCCGCCACCCTCAAACTCGAAATCGTCACCCCGGAGGCCCGGATCTATTCCGAGGATGTCGAGATGGTGACCCTCCCCGCGGTCGAGGGCGAAATGGGGGTCTTCCCCATGCACGTCCCCCTCCTCACCCAGGTCGCCGCTGGGGAGGTCGTTGCCCTCAAGGACGGTCGGGATCACCACCTCGCCATCGGAGACGGCTTCGTCCAGATCACCGGCGACCGCGTCGCCATCATGACCGACATGGCGATCCAGGCGGATGCCATCGACGAAACCCAGGCCGAGGAGGCCCGCAAACGGGCCGAAGCCCGGCTCCAGGAAAAACTCAGCGACGACGACGTCGCCGCCGCCAAGGCCGCCCTCGCCAATTCCCTCGCCCAGTTGAAGGTCAAGCGCCGCGGTCGCGCTTCCTGATCCGCCGCACCAGGCCTCCTCCCCGACGTCGCCGGCGTGTCCCCTCACGGGTGATGTGCGCCGCGGAGGATGAACGCAGGGTGCCCACCCCCACGCGTCGGAGCGCGGACAGCCCTGTCCGCACCGACCGGGAAGTCCCCATGGCGATGACCCCTTGCCCGTACTCATCCAAGGATTAGCCAGGGGTCGAACCGGCTTTGAACGTTCACCCCCCGGAAGCCCCCCCCCCCACAAGTCGCGACTTGGGGCCATAACCTGCGATCCACCCGATCCACCCGATCCGCCACTCGCCATCCCCTCAATCCCGCTCTTGCACCCGCGCCACACCCGCGGTTACGACTGCATCCGACCATGACCCCGAGCGCACTCGTCGTCACCCCCACCTACAACGAGCGCGAAAACCTCGGGGAACTCGTTCGCCGCTTCCTCGCCCTTCCCGAACCCATCGAACTGCTGGTCGTCGATGACAACTCGCCCGACGGCACCGGAGCCCTCGCCGACGAATTGTCCGCCCGGCATCCGCGGGTTCATGTCCTGCACCGTGCCGAAAAGGATGGACTCGGTCGCGCCTATCTCGCCGGCTTTCGCTGGGCCCTCGAACGCGGCTACCCGTTCGTTCTCGAAATGGATGCCGACCTTTCCCACAACCCGGATGACATCCCGCGACTCCTCGAGGCCGGCGCCGCCTCCGACCTCGTCCTGGGTTCGCGTTATCGGGACGGAATCCGGGTGATCAACTGGCCCCTCCACCGCCTCATGCTCAGCCTGGGAGCCGCCCTCTACGTGCGGATCATCACCGGCATGCCCTTCACCGACCCCACCGGCGGCTTCAAGTGCTTCCGGCGCGAAACCCTCCCCGCACTCGACCTCGATGCCGTCCAGTCGAACGGCTACAGCTTTCAGATTGAACTCACTCACCGGGCCTGGCGCCGTGGCCTTCGTGTCACCGAAGTGCCGATCATCTTCACCGACCGGTTTCAGGGGAACTCGAAGATCACCGGGCGCATCGTCCGCGAAGCACTGACCATGGTCTGGCGGTTGTGGGCCCAGCACGGCTTCCGCCGATCTCCCCGCCATACCGGCTCGCCCCGTTGATTCAGCACCCCTTCCGACTTCTCTGGGGCGTTTCCGAATTGACACCCCTTCCACCCCCGCGCTGTCATCTGCCCCATTCAACCGCCGTCCACCCGCGCAGGGAGGGGAGCCGTTCTGCCCCGTTCTCCCGTGGAGAGGTGGAATCGGCCACGGGAACAAGCATGAGCCAGCAGAAGGTCAACATCGCGATCGTCGGTCTCGGCTTCGGTGCCGAGTTCATCCCCATCTACCAACGCCACCCCAACGCCCGCATGGCCGCCATCTGCCAGCGGTCCAAGTCCAAGCTCGACGCCATCGGCGACGCCTTCGGGGTGGAGAAGCGATACGCGGACTACCGGGAACTGCTCAAGGACCCCGACATCGACGCGGTCCACATCAACTCGCCGATCCCCGATCACGGCTGGATGTCCATCGAGGCCCTGCAGGCCGGCAAGCACGTCGCCTGCACCGTCCCCATGGCCACCTCCATCGACGACTGCCGCAAGATCGTCCAGCTCCAGAAAAAGACCGGCCTCCACTACATGATGATGGAGACCGTGGTCTATGCCCGCGAGTTCCTCTACATGAAGGAACTCTACGACAAGGGCACCCTCGGCAAGATCCAGTTCCTCCAGGCCAGCCATCAGCAGGACATGGACGGCTGGCCCAACTACTGGCCCGGCCTCCCGCCCATGTGGTACGCCACCCATTGCGTCGGCCCGGTCTGCGGCCTGCTCCGCCTCGATGCCGAATACGTGAGCTGCTTCGGCTCGGGCACCATCCGCAAGGAACTCATCGGCCACTACGACTCCCCCTTCGCCGTCGAGACCACCCACATCAAATTCCGCGACAGCGACCTCTCCGCCCGCATCTACCGCTCCCTGTTCGATGTCGCCCGCCAGTACCGCGAGAGCATCGACGTGTACGGCTCCAAGGCCTCCGTCGAATGGCCCCTGATCGAACACGAGCCCCTCGTGCTGCACCGCGCCAAGCTCCCCGAACCCAAGATCCCCAAGCTGGTCCGCGCCCCCGACTACGCGAAGCGGCTCCCGAAGGGCATCCGCCCCTTCACCACCAAGGGCGTGTACGACCTCGGCAAGAAGACTCATCTCAGCTTCACCCAGGGCGCCGGCCACGGCGGAAGTCATCCGCACCTCGCCCACGAATTCCTCTCGGCGGTCCTCGAAAACCGCGATCCCTTCCCCAACGCCCGCCAGTCCGCCAACTGGACCTGCGTCGGGCTCTGCGCCCACCAGTCCGCCCTCAAGGGCGGCGCCATCGTGAAGCTGCCGCCTTTCACCCTCTAACCCGCCAACCCGACCCGAACCCCGCCCCCGGCCACGCCGTTGCGGCGGGGTTCCCTTTCCAACCAACCAACCCCCACCTGACTCCAACTCCATCATGAACATCAAAAAGGACGGGATCGCACCCAACGCGGGGCGCCTTCTATGGGCCGGCTTCATGGCCATCCTCGCCGCCGGTGTCGGCTTCGGCATCCGCGGCGGCATCCTCGCCAATTGGGGCGCCGAATTCGGCTTCACCGGCGAACAGCTCGGGGCCATCAACGGCGCCGGCTTCACCGGGTTCTGCTTCGGCATCATCATCGGCGGCGTCGTCTGCGACAAACTCGGCTACGGCAAGCTGGTCATTGCCGCCTTCGCCTTCCACGTCCTCTCCGCCTTCGTCACCTTCGGCGCCACCTCCGGCATGGAGGCCGCCACCGCCTACCAGTTCCTCTACTGGGGCACCTTCATCTTCGCCGTTGCCAACGGCACCCTCGAGGCGGTCTCCAATCCGCTGGTCGCCACCCTCTTCCCCAACAACCGCACCCATTACCTGAACATCCTCCACGCGAGCTGGCCCGCCGGCCTCGTGCTCGGCGGTGTCATCGGCTGGGTGCTCGGCGAGCAGTTCGCCTGGTCCTGGAAGGCCCAGCTCAGCCTCTTCCTCATCCCCACCATCGTCTATGGCGTCATGTTCCTCGGCCAGCACATGCCCAAGTCCGAGGCCTCCCAGAAGGGCCTGAAGCTCGGTGAAATGTTCAAGGATGTCGGCCTCCTCGGCGCCCTCGTCGTCTGCTTCCTCCTCGCGCTCTTCTTCTCCAGCGCCCTCGGTGTCCCCACCATCATCTCCTACCTGCTGGCCGGCGCCCTCCTCATCGTGGTCGCCGTCATGACCAGGTTCTCCTGGGGCGCCTGGCTCCTCTTCGTCCTCTTCATCGCCCATGCCCTCGTCGGCGCCGTCGAACTCGGCACCGATGGCTGGATCCAGAACATCACCGGCAACATCCTCACCCCGGCCGAGGGCAAACAGCTCTTCGTGTTCACCTCGATGCTGATGTTCCTCCTCCGCTTCTGCGCCGACTTCATCGAGAAGA
This sequence comes from Verrucomicrobiia bacterium, assembly GCA_019634625.1. Taxonomy (NCBI): domain Bacteria; kingdom Pseudomonadati; phylum Verrucomicrobiota; class Verrucomicrobiia; species Verrucomicrobiia bacterium. The sequence goes on along the minus strand of JAHCBA010000045.1, from coordinate 26,155 downwards.
AGATCGGCCTCTCGCCGGTCGGTCTCCTCCTGACCTGCGCCCTCCTCGCCTGCGTCGGTCTCAACCTCGCCGCCGGCATCGCCACCTTCGCCGGGGCCATCTTCGCCCTCACCATCTACGCCATCGGCAAGACCTTCTTCTGGCCGACCATGCTCGCCGTCGTCTCCGACCGCTTCCCCCGTACCGGTGCCATCGCCATCTCCATCATGGGCGGCATCGGCATGATGTCCGCCGGCCTCATCGGCTCCCCCGGCCTCGGCTACGCCAAGGACCGCTTCGCCGGCGCAACCCTCGAACAGGCGAACCCTGCCCTCCATGCCGAGTACCAGGCCGCCCAACCCAGCAAGTTCCTCTTCTTCGCCGAAGCCCACGGCCTCGACGGTCGGAAACTGGGCGAAGTGCAGTCCAAACTCGCCATCGCCCGCACCGAACTCCTCGCGCAGGGCATCCGCGACCCCGAGCAGGCCCTCGCCCGCCTGACCCCGGACGAGCGCACGGTCATCGCAGCCTCCATCACCGGCGACCGCCAGACGTTGCGCGCCGATTCCGTCATCCCCGCCATCATGGCCGCCATCTATCTCGGCCTGCTCCTCTACTTCAAGGGCATCGGCGGCTATCGCCCGGTCCACCTCGAAGGCACCGACGCCGCCAAGGTGTCGCACTGAGGTCGCCGACCCACCCCATCCGCTTCCGTTCCATCGAAGGGCGGTCCCCACCCGGGACCGCCCTTTCCTTGACCGTGCACGCCGTTCATCGCGCCCATGCACGGATTTCCGGTCCACCCCCGTTGCGCCCGCACCCCGGCACCGTAACCTCGACGCCATGTCGCGCCCGCCGCACTCCGCGCCCGCCCTCCTGACCCTCCTCCTCACCCTCACGGTCTCCTCCGCCCTCGCCTCCCCCGACTGGCCCCAGTTCCGTGGCCCCGATGGCAATGGCCATTCCCCCGCCCGCAATGTCCCCCTGCGCTGGACCGACTCCGAACACGTCGCCTGGAAGTCCGCCGTCCCCGGCCAGGGCTGGTCCTCCCCTGTCCTGGCCGGTCAACGCCTCTACCTCACCGCCGCCATTCCGGGCGCAGGTGACACTCTCTCCCTCGCCGCGCTCGCCTTCGACGCCGCCACCGGCAGCCTCCTCTGGCAGACCGACATCTTCTCCCAAGGCCAGGACGCCCCCGCCATCCACCGCAAGAACAGCCACGCCAGCCCCACCCCGATCGTCGCCGGCTCACGCCTGTTCGTGCACTTCGGACACATGGGTACCGCCTGCCTCGACCTCGACGGCGCCGTGGTCTGGCGCACCAACGCCTTCCCCTACCCGCCCGTCCATGGCAACGGCGCCTCCCCCATCCTCCTTGGCAATCGCCTGATCTTCACCGCCGACGGCGGCCAGGATCCCCATGTGGTCGCCCTCGATCCCGCCACCGGCCAGCTCGCCTGGCGCACCCCGCGTCCCCCCATCGAACTCCGCCAGAAGTTCTCCTTCTCCACCCCCACCGCCATCCTCGTCCGCGGCCGATCCCAGGTGGTCGCCCCCGGCAGCGGCCTCATCGCCGCCTATGACCCCGCCTCGGGTTCCGAACTCTGGCGCGTCCAGCACGGCGGCTACTCGGTCATCCCCAAACCTCTCTTCGCCCACGGCCTCCTCTACGCCGGCACCGGCTACAACCAACCCGTCGCCCTCGCCATCGATCCGGATGGCTCCGGCGACATCACCGAATCCAACCTTCGCTGGTCCCTCAATCGTGGCGCCGGCCACACCCCAAGCTTCCTGCTCGTCGGCGACGAACTCTATCTCCTCGCCGACAATGGCGTCCTCACCTGCGTCGATGCCCGCACCGGCACCCTGCACTATCAGGAACGCGCCACCGGCCCCATCTCCGCCTCCCCCGTCTTCGCCGAGGACCGCATCTACCTCCTCGATGAAGCCGGCCTCGGCGTCGTCGTCGCCCCCGGACGCACCTTCCAGAAGCTCGCCGAGAACCCCATCGACGAGCGTACCCTCGCCTCCTACGCCGTCACCGACGGCACCCTCTTCATCCGCTCCGAATCCCATCTCTTCCGGATCGCCGCTCCGTAATCCCCCCCTCCCGGAGGGACGAGCTCCGCGAGTCCTCATCCCCACCGCACCCCTCCCCCGCGGCCTCGCAGAGCTCGGCCCTCCGGATTCACCACCCCGTTTCACCTTTCGGAGGGACGAGCTCCGCGAGTCCTCCCGGCAAGGCCCCCCGGCCATTGCCCCCTTTCCCTCCTCGCTTCATGATGTCCGCATGCTGCGGATTCGATTTTGGGCCCTCATCCCGATCGCCTGGGCCCTGCTCGCCACCCCCGCCCTCGCCGCTCAATCCACCCAGGTCCGCCTGATTCTCCCGGTCGAATCCGTCGCCCCGGGCGACCGCTTCCTCGCCGGTCTCGAAATGACCATCCGGCCCGGCTGGCACACCTACTGGCGCAACGGCGGCGATTCCGGCGCCCCCACTTCCCTCAACTGGAAGCTCCCCGCCTTCCTCTCTTCCGAACCCATCCTCTGGCCCCCGCCCGCCACCTACTCCGATCAGGGCCTGGTCACCTTCGTCCACCACAAGTCCGTCACCCTCCTCGTCCCCTTCACCGTCGCCCCGGACGCCCCCCACGGCCCGGTCACCCTCGAAGCCGCGATCCAGTGGCTCGAATGCGAAGCCGTCTGCGTCCCCGGACGCGCCACCGTCCGCGCCGAACTCGTCGTCGGCCCGGAAACCCGCCCCTCCCCCCACGCCGCCCTCCTGGCCGCCGCCGTCGGGCAATTGCCCCCTCCCCTGCCCGAAGGCGCTGCTGTGGCTTCCTGGGACGGACCCGCCGACGGCGAGGAACGTACCCTTTTCATCCGCTGGCGCCCCCCGGCCGGGACCGGTTCCCCGGATTTCTATCCCTACGAGGGCGACGGCTTCGAAGTCCTCACCGCGACGGAGGTTCGTCCCGGGCCGGAGGGCGTCGTCACACTCCGCAAACAGGTCCGGCTCTTCGATGGAACCTGGCCGGAAGCCGTCGGCGGCCTCCTGGTCCTCGCCCACCCGGGCCAAGTCCCGTCGCTCGCCTTCGACGCCCTTCTCCCAATCAGCAGCGACCCGGGCAATGTCCCCGCCGGTGCCTCCACCGCCCTGACCGCCTCGACACCCGCATCCGCCTCCATCTCCCTCGCCACGGCCATCCTCTTCGGCTTCCTGGGCGGGATCATCCTCAATGCCATGCCCTGCGTCCTCCCGGTGATCGCCCTCAAGATCCTCGGGTTCGTCCGCCAAGCGGGCGGACGCCCCGCCGAAATCCGCCGCCACGGCTACGCCTACTCGGTCGGAGTCTGGGTGTCGTTCCTTGTCCTGGCCGCCGTGGTGATCGCAGTCAAGGCCACCGCGGGTGTCGCCGGCTGGGGCATGCAGTTCGGCAATCCGGTCTTTCTCGTCCTGATGACGGTGCTGATTCTCCTGGTGGCCCTCAGCCTGTTCGGCGTCTTCGAAATCAACTTCACCGGACGTGCCCTCGACTCGGCAGGCAACCTCGCCAGCCGCGAAGGCTACTCCGGCTCGTTCTTCACCGGCGTCCTGGCCGTCGCCCTGGCCACCCCCTGCACCGCCCCCTTTCTGGCTCCGGCCCTCGGCTACGCCTTCGTCGCCGACGCCGCCACCATCCTGATCGTCTTCACCGCGGTGGCCCTCGGCCTCGCTGCCCCCTACCTGCTCCTGAGCTGGCAGCCCGCCTGGCTCCACTTCGTCCCCAAACCCGGCCGGTGGATGGAACGTTTCAAGGTCGCCATGGGCTTCCCCATGCTCGCCACCGCCCTCTGGCTCTACACCCTCACCGCCCGCCGCTTCGGCGAAGGCGGCGCCCTCTGGCTCGGACTCTTCCTCGTCGGCCTCGCCCTCGCCGCCTGGGTCTGGGGCGAATTCGTCCAGCGCGGTCGCCAACGCCAGGGCCTCGCCATCGCCGTCGCCCTGGTCGTCGTCGCCGCCTTCTACGGCGTCGCCCTCGAAAAGGAACTCCAATGGCGATCCCCTCGCGCCTCCACCCCCGTCCCAGCCACCACCCAGTCCAATTCCGAACGCATCCCCTGGCAGCCCTGGTCCCCCGAAGCCGTCGCCGCCGCCCGTGCCGAAGGCCGCCCCGTCTTCGTCGAATTCACCGCCGACTGGTGCCTCAACTGCAAACTCAACGAACGCTCGTCCATCGAGATCCCCGCCGTGCGCGCCCGGCTCCGTGAAATCAATGGGGTTCCCCTCAAGGGCGATCACACCGACTACCCGCCCGCCATCACCCGCGAACTCCAGCGCTTCCAACGCGCCGGCGTCCCCCTCGTCGTGGTCTATCCCCGTGACCCGGCCCGCGATCCCATCGTCCTGCCCTCCCTCCTCACCCCGTCGATCGTCCTCGACGCCCTCGCCGAGGCAGCCCGTTGATCCCGCGCCCGACCCGGGTCACAGGCCCGGTCACCACCCCCTCAGACAGGCTCTCAGCGCCCCAGCCCACCCGATTGCAGCGCCCGGCTCATCGCCTCCTGCATCAACCCCGCCGCCCCGTCCACGAGCCGCACATCCGACGGCACCCGGAACATCTCCTCGCCCGGCGCCGCCATTCGCACCTGGCTGAACCGCAGCCCCAGCCCGCTGTCCTCCGGCTGGAACAGCATCCTGACCGGAAACCCCTTCAACGCGGTCGCCTCCCACACGGTGCCCGCCACCCGCGCCCCGTCCGAGGTCGTCACCTGCACCTCCTGTCGGACACACGCCTGTCCCTCCAGCGTCTCCTTCCCCGCCGCCCGCTTCTCCACCCGGAACCCGTCCGCCGGCAGCGCCGTCTCCGAGAACGGCAACCGCATCCCCACCTTCAATTCGGGAAACATCAGGATCATCCCCTTCTCCTCCGGCAACACCAGGCAGGTCATCTTCGTCATCCCGATTCCCCGCAGCGTGCTCAACCCCTGCGCCGCATTCCCCGCCCCCTGCACCCGCTGCAGATCGACCTCCAACCGAAACCGGTCCCGGCTCTTGAACACCCGCATCGGGACATTCAACCGCGACTGGTCCGTCCGGTTCGTCAGCCCGACCTCCGCATCCGCACTGAAGGCCACCGCATCCCCGAACAATCCGGCCAGCGATCCGTGGAATCCCCCCTCCCCGCCTCCCCGTCGCGTCCCCTGCCCCCACGCCGTCACCCCCGCCAGAACGCACGCCACCAGCCCTGCCGCCATCCATCCGCTTCGTTTCGATTTCATGAGCTTCAAAGGTCGGCCACCATAATCCCCCGCCGCCCCAATGCCAACCGATCCCATCTCCGGAGGGACGCCATCCGGAGGGGCGAGCTCCGCGAGTCCTCATCCCACCGCTCCACTCCCCTGCGGCCTCGCAGAATTCAGCCCGCCCCGGAGGGCTTCGCGAAAAGGATCAGCGTGTTGCCAAACGGATCCGCCAGGTCGATCTCCCGCAGACCCCACGGCTGAAGCGCCGGTTCGCCCGGACGACAATGCCGGTACGCCGCCGCCCGCAAACCTCGTAGATAGGCATCCAGATCCGGCGTCTCGATCCGCACCGTCCCCCCCGGACACGCGTCCCCGAAGTGCTCCGACAAGTGCAGCACGCATTCCCCCCGCGACACCTGCACATACAACGGCATCCCCTCGGCAAACCGATGCTCCCAATCCACCCCGAACCCCAGAAACGCCACGTAAAACTCCCGCGCCTTCGCCTCATCGAAGATCCTGAGAATGGGTATTGCCGGTTTCATCGTGACACCTCCCATCCTCTTCGAACCCGGCTTGCCGCGTCAACGCACCTCCATGCCCCCGTCAACCCCGCGGATTCGCCAGCACTTCCAGCGCCTGCAGGGTCGCCCCGGTGCGCGTCTCCACCCCCAGCTTCTGAAAGCTGCTCCCCAGATGCTGTTTCACGGTCTTCTCCGACAACCCCAGGATCGTCGCAATGTCCCCGTTGGTCTTCCCCTGCGCCACCCACAACAACACCTCCGCCTCCCGCGGTGTCAGTCCCAGCCGCGCCCGAAGCGGCTCGTGGGAACTGAAATCCGGATGGAATCCGCCGCCGCCCCGCACCTGCGCAATCCGCTCCCGCACCGCCGCCGCCCGCGCCAGCCGCGTCGCCACCGCCTCCAGCAACTCCTCCCGGATCACCGGCTTGGTCAGATAGTCGTCCGCCCCCTCGTTCATCCCCGTGCGCACATCGGCCCGCTCGCCACGCGCCGTCAGAAAAATGAACGGGATGTCCGCCGTCTCGTCCTCCGCTCTCAGCGCCCGCACCACCCCGAACCCGTCCAGCTCCGGCATCATCACATCGCAGATCACCAGGTCCGGCTTGTCCCGCCGCGCCACCTCGAGCCCCTCCCGCCCGTCGGATGCCGTCAGCACCCGGTACCCCTCAAACTCCAGCAGCAGCGCCAGGTTCCGCAGCATCGGCGCCTGGTCCTCGATCACGAGAATCCGTTTCATCGGCAATCCGGTCACGCTGCCCGAGTCTCCCCGGCGAAGCCAATCCGACTTCCGTCCGATCCGCCCGCAGCCCCGCCCCCCCCCTGCGTTCTCTCCCCCCGGCCCGGCCCGAACAGCGGAAGCCGCACCGTGAACACCGTCCCCTCCCCTTCCCTCGACGCCACCGCGATCCCGCCCCCATGCAATGTCACGCATCGCTTCACAATCAGCAGCCCCAGCCCGGTCCCCGGTGTCTGCCCCACATTGCCGCCACGATGAAAGGCCTCGAACAACCGCCCCTGGTCCGCCTCCGGAATCCCAATCCCCCGGTCCCGCACGCTCAATACGGCGTCCTCCCCGTCGCGCCGCATCCCCACCCCGATCTCCCCGCCCGGCGGCGAGTACTTCACCGCATTCGAAATCAGATTGGAAAGAATGTGCCTCAGCAACGATTCGTCACCCCGCGCCCCGTCAAGATCCCCTTCCGTCTCGAACACACAACGACATCGCCGCGCCGTCGCAGACCGCGCCTCATCCAGCAGTTGTCCCACCAGACCCTCGAGGTCCAGTGGCCCCGTCCGGCATCCCAGACGACCCGACTCCGCCCGCCCCAGCAGCAGCACCTGCTCCATCAACCCCGACATCCGCAGCGTGGCCCCGTAGATGTCCTCCAGCAGTTCCGAGCGCTTCCCCGCACTCAGCCGGTCGAGATAGTGCCGCAGCAATTCCACCGCACTCATGGTGATCCCCAGCGGCGTCCGGAATTCATGCGAAACCATCGTCACAAAACTGCTCTTCAGCTCCCCAACCTCCCGCTCGAGCGCCAGCTCCCGATCGCGCCGCGCCGCCCGATCCTCCGCCACCGCGTAATCCCCGATCAGCCTCCGGTGCCGTCGCAGCGATACCATCGCAATCCCCGCCACCATCCCCGCCGTCGCCAGCACCCCGATCGCCACCCACGTCGGGTACCTCGGCATCTCCACCTCCCCGAACACCGCCACCGGAGGACCGCTCAGCGGCTTGTCCCAATCCAGTCCCATCCCCGCCAGCGCCTCCCCCAACGCCTCCAAATCCCAGATCTCCACCGCATTCTCCCGCGTCAGCCCGATCACCCGTCTCCCGTCGTCGCTCCATCGTGCCGCCACCCACGGCGAGGCGGCCGGCGATTCCAGCGCCGCCAGCGTCCGCCCGCTCCCGCCCTCCAGCAGCACCAGATGCCGCGACGATTCCCCGTACACCACCCGCGTCCCGTCCGGAGACACCGCCCCAACCGCCGAGTAGTTCGGATGCCGGACCGCCGCCGGCCGCCACCACACCCGCTCCCAGCCCCGGGTTTCAAACACCTGGCACCCGCGCACCGACGCCAGCAACACCCAGCGCCCGTCCGCGCTGAACTGCACCCCGCCCGTCTCCTCCCCCAACGTCGCCACCCGCCGCCCGGTCCGTACGTCGAACACCCCCGGACCCCGGATCCCGTCCGCCCCGCACGCCACCCATCGCCCGTCCGGACTCAACGCCACCGTCCCCGTCCCCCGCGCGCTCCCCGACCGGCGATCCACGCTGCTGTGCAACAGATCGTCGATCTCCACCGGATCGCGCCCGTCCTCGCCGGAATCCGCCCAGACCGCGCCCGCCCCCAATTCCACCAGCACCCGCCCCCGCCCCCCCAACCCCGCCATCACCAGATCCACGTTGCGGCTCCGTACCCCGGCCAGCCGGCGAGGCGTCCCGGACATCGCACCGGGCAACCCGCCGTCGCCGATCCGGTCCCACGGGCATGCCTCCAGCCAGCCGTCCCGCGTCAGCAGCAACACCGACCCCGCCGCATCGTAACTCAGCGAACTCACCCCGGTCAGTCCCGTCGGCTCCGGCCCCGTTCCCCGCCCCAGATCCCATTGCCATACCCTTCCCTCCCCGTCCCGTGACCATCCCCATTGTCCTTCTCCATCCATGTCGAACGTCAGCCCGTCCGAACGCCCCGGCACCCCGGCCACCCGCTCCAGCACACCGCCCACCGGACCCACGCGGACCTCCAACCGCTCGCGGCTCACCACCCATCCCGACCGTTCCCCCGGCCCCCATGCCACCAATCGACGGTCCGTCGCCACCGCCAGCAACCGCCCATCCACCGCATCCCATAACCGGGCCGTCCCATCCAGCGACGACGTCGCCAATCGCCTCCCCGCCGGATCGAATGCGCAGTCGTACACGTCGTCGCCATGGCCCGGAAACCGCCGCACCTCCCCGGTCCCCGGCTCCCACACCTCGACCTCCAGCGCATTCCCCGCAATCGCCAGCCGCCTTCCATCCCCGGTCCACGCCAGGGCCCGTGCCCCCGCCGGAAACGGATGCGCCGCCACTTCCCCTCCCCGTTCCCAATCGAAGAGCGCCACCCGTGTCCCAAGGTCCGCCGCAAACTGCGTCTTCCCGGGACGCGGCGCCGCATGACGGAACGAACTCACCTCCGGGAAATGCGCCACCATCCGGCCCGTGTCCGCCTCGATCACCGCAAACCCGTCCGGCGCAAACACCGGCGCCACCAGGTGCCGCCCGTCGCTCGTAAACCGCGGCACGCTCGCCTGACGGCGTTCCCGGTCCCCATCCCGCACAAACCGGAGCCCCGCCTCCCCCAGCGTCCACACCCCAAACGCCCCCCGTGCATATCGCACCGCCAGCGCCTCCCCCGCCGGATCGAACTCCAGCAGCATCGGCATCCCCTGCTCTCCCGGCACGGACGTCCCCTCCCGCCCCAACCGCGCCACCTCCGCCCCGTCCGGAAACCGCCGCACCACCACGTCCCCGTCCGGCATCACCACCGCCGCCCTTCGCACCGCCCGATCGAACGCATACCGGTTCGCCGTGTCCCCCAGTGGAATCGAGGCCTCCAGCCGGTATTCCGGAAGCGCCAGCGTCGCCACCGCCTGGTCCCGCAGCTCCGCCGTCGCCCCAAGCCCCGCCGCCCGCGCCAGAATCGACAATCCCACCTCCCGCCGGTCCAGCGTCGAACTCTGCCGCGTGGCCCGCGCCTCCGCCAGCAACGCCCGCCACAGCTCCTGCCGCGCCTCCGCCTGCGCCAGTTCCGCCCGTTCCCGCTCCACGATCGCCTCCCCCTGCGATCTCACCGCCCAATGCCCTTGCCACACCGCCCCGAACGCCAGCGCCAGCACCGTCCCCAGCGCCGTCGCCACCGCCAGGTTTGCCCTCCGCACGCTCCGGCGCGACGACTCCTGGCGCCGCGCCCACTCCGCGGCCGGCAACGCCGATGGCGTCACACCCTCGTTCCCGTTCGGCTCCCGCACCCCCCCGTGTTAACCCCTCCCACCCCCTCCGCCCACGCCAATCTCAACCCCCAACCCCATCGGCGCCGGACTCCTCTGCGGAGTCAACAGCATTGCGCCTGCCTTTCTATCAATCCTCGGTCAACATCAAAGGGTCTGCACTTGTTATATCTTCCGCACGTCAACACCAATGTGTCTGACTTACTATATCATTCTCATTCCAGCTCACTTCCAGCTACCCACCAGGTTCTCAGCAGCCTATACCGTTCCCCCGTGCCCAGGCCCCTTCTCGTTGCCCTCCCTGCCTTCGAAACGCCCCCCATGGCCGGTCCTTTGTCACCCTGATCCCCTGCCATCCCCATGTCCCTCCACCCTCTCCTCCTCACCCTCCTCACCCTCCTCACCCTCCTTACCCTCCTTACCCTCGGCCCTTCGCCCCACGCCGCGCCTCCGAACCTCCTCTTCATCCTCACCGATGACCTCGGCATCGGTGACGTCTCGGCCTACCGCGCCGCGGACGTCCATACCCCCCACCTCGATCGCCTCGCCGGCGAAGGCCTCCGCTTCACCGCCATGCGGGCCAACGCCACCGTCTGCTCCCCCACCCGCGCCGCCATCCTCACCGGACGTTACCCCGACCGTGTCGGCGTCCCCGGCGTCATCCGCACCGACCCCCGCGACTCCTGGGGCTGGTTCGATCCCGCCACCCCCACCCTCGCCGATCACCTCCGTCAGGCCGGCTACCACACCGCCCTGGTGGGCAAATGGCATCTCGGACTGGCATCCCCCAACACCCCCAACGAACGCGGCTTCGACCATTTCCACGGCTTCCTCGGCGACATGATGGACAGCTACACCCGCCACCTCCGTCACGGCCACCACTACCTCCGCCTCAACGCGGACCCCATCCACCCCGTCGGCCATGCCACCGACCTCTTCACCCAGTGGGCCATTGACTACATCGAGGACCGCGCCCACACCCGGGACCAACCCTTCTTTCTCTTCCTCTCCTACAACGCCCCCCACTTCCCCATCGAACCCCCCGCCGACTGGCTCGACCGGGTCCGCCAACGCCACCCCGGCCTCGACGAACCCCGTGCCCGCAACATCGCCTTCGTCGAACACCTCGACCACGGTGTCGGTCGTGTCCTCGACACCCTCCGCCGCACCGGCCTCCACGAGAAAACCCTCGTCGTCTTCACCTCCGACAACGGCGGCTCCCTCCCCCATGCCCAAAACAACGATCCGTGGCGCGACGGCAAACAAAGCCACTACGACGGTGGCCTCCGCGTCCCCTTCCTCGCCCGCTGGCCCGGCACCATCGAACCCGGGACCCTCTGCACCCAGCCCGCCCTGACCTTCGATGTCTTCCCAACCTTCCTCGAACTCGCCGCCCTTCCCCTTCCCAACGACCTTGACGCCGAAAGCCTCCTCCCCGCCTTCCGCGGTCAGCCCCTCACCCCCTCCCGCGAATTCTACTTCGTCCGGCGCGAAGGCGGACGCTACGGCGGCATGAGCTATCACGCCCTCCTGCGCGATGGCTGGAAACTGGTCCAGAACGACCCCTTCAGTCCCCTCGAACTCTATCACCTCGACGTCGATCCTCGCGAGGAACACAACCTCGCCCCCACCCAACCCAACCAGCTCCGCACCCTCCTCGCCGCCCTCCGCATCCACATCCAGCGCGCCGGCTCAGTCCCCTGGCAACCCCCCGCCTCCCCCCTTCCTCCCCCCCCCTGACCCACCCCCCAGGCTTCAGGTCTCAGGTCTCAGGTCTCAGGTCTCAGGTCTCAGGTCTCAGGTCTCAGGTCTCAGGTCTCAGGTTTCCGCCTTCAGCTTTCAGCTTTCAGGTTTCAGGCCTCCCCCCTACACCATCTCCCGGTACACATCGGGATGCGGACGGGCCAGGACCACCGCATTCACCAGCGCCCCCGCCTCCTCCACCACCCGGCGGGCCGCCGCCACCCCGGCCTGCACCGCCGCCACCTCGCCGCTCAAAGCCACGAACGCCTTGCCCCCCAGCGCCATGGCCAACCGCAATTCGTGGATCCGAACGTCCGCCGCCTTCACCGCCGCATCCGCCGCCGCCACCATCGTTGCCACCTGGAACGACTCCACCAAACCCAGCGCCCCCTCCGGCTTCGGCACCGTCCCCCGCCCGATCGCCGCCAGCACCTCGGGATGGAGGTTGGCAATCAGGGTGCGGTCGATCAGACACCCCCGCCCCGCCCGCACCCCGGCCTCCAGAGCGCTCTCCACCGCGGCCGGCTCCCCGCCAATCAGCACCATGTACTTCCCGGAACAGATCGACCGCGAGAGCAGCAACCGGACGTCCCCGGCCTTCAGCATCGCGTCGGCCGCCGCAAATCCCGCCACCACGCTCGTCAGCTCGATCAATCCAATCGACTTCCCGTTCATGCGGTCCTCCTCAGCACAATCCTCGTCGCCTCCACCGCCTCCACCACCCCGTCCATCGAGGCATGCACCGGCGCCCCCAGTTCCCCCGACGGCACCTCGCCCACCCGCTGCCCCATCCGCACCCGGTCGCCCACCCGCACCACCGCCCGGCATGCCGCACCCGCATGCTGCTTCAACGGCAAGGTCACCGACTCCACCCTCACCGCCGCCTCCCGCCAGGGCGCCGGACGGTCGTACCCGGCCAGATCCAGCCGTCCGATCAACCGGTTCAACGGCACCCGCCTTCCCTCATGGAACGGATGCGGCTCCACCGGCCCCCGCACCACGGGTCGCCAGCCCCCCCGCCGCAATCCGGCCTTCGCGTCGTCGCACGCCTCCTTCGGAAACAGATCCTCCGGACACGCGTACAACGTGCACAGCCCGCACGCGCAGCACAGTCCCGCCCACTCGTTCCATGACTCCGAACCCGGGGCCGTGAACCCCAATCCCCGCATCACCAGGTGCGGTTCCACCGCGTAACCCAGCAGATACCGCGGACACATCTCCGTACAGTACCGGCACTGGTCGCATGCGGATCTCCCGATCGCCGCCTGCGCCCGGGGCGGCGTCAGCTTCCGCACCGCCACCCGGTGACCCCGCGGCAACACCACCACCCCCGCCGTCGTCTTCGTCACCGGCGTCCCCCAGTCCGTCGTGACCTCCCCCATCATCACCCCCCCGATCATCAAAACGCTCTCTGGATCCTCCGCCCCTCCCGCGGCCTCCACGCATGCCCGCATCGAAGTCCCCAGCGGCACCGTCAGGGTCACCGCCTCCCGCACCGCCCCGGCCACGGTCAGGGTCTTGTGCGTCACCGGCCGCCCCTCCGCCGCCTGCGCCACGTTCACCAGCGTCTCCACATTCTGCACCAGGCAGCCCACATCCCGCGGCAGACCCCCGGGCGGAATCGCCCGCCCCGTCACCGCATGCACCAGGTCGTACTCATCCCCCGCCGGGTAGTAGTCGCCCAGTTCCGCCACCTCCACCGCCACTCCGCGGCATGCCTCCTCCACGGCCTCCCACGCCCCGCGGTTCTTTCCCTTGATCGCCACCACCCCCCCCACCCCCCCCACCGCCCCCATCACCCGCCGCATCCCCTCCACCAGCGCCCCCGCCGTCCGCTCCATCACCGCCCCGTCCTTGTGCAACAACGGCTCGCACTCCGCCCCGTTGCCCAACACCACCTCCGCCGGCACCCCCAGCTTGACGTGCGTCGGAAATCCGGCCCCGCCCGCCCCCACCACGCCCGCTTCGCGTACCCGCTCCACCAGCGTCATGCCCCACCCATTACCCCATCGCCCCAACGCCGACAACGGATTCGGGACACGCCAACCCACTGCGCGATTCACAATCCCGCCCATCTCGTCATCATCCGCCCCGCTCACCCCCCAAAATACCGCCCCAATCATGGACCGGCTCGCCAACCTCCTCCCCGCCATCAACGCCATCCTCTGGCATGATGTCGTCCTCTACATCCTCCTCGGAACCGGCGTACTCTTCACCTTCTGGTCCGGCTTCAGTCAGTACCGTGCCCTCACCCACGGCGTTCGGGTCATCCGCGGTCGCTACGACGACCCTCACGACCCGGGCGCCATCAACCATTTCCAGGCCCTCGCCACCGCCCTCTCCGCCACCGTCGGACTCGGCAACATCGGCGGCGTTGCCCTCGCCATCGCCGTGGGCGGTCCCGGCGCCGTGTTCTGGATGTGGATGGTCGGGTTCTTCGGAATGGCCCTGAAATCGGCCGAGGTCACCCTCTCCATGCTCTACCGCAACACCGACGAACCCGGCAACCCCCACGGCGGCCCCATGTGGGTCGCCAAGGCCGGCTTCGCCCGCCTCGGCCTCCCACGCCTCGGCTCCTTCGTCGGCGGCCTCTTCTGCGTCACCCTCATCATCTCCGCCATCACCGGCGGCAACATGTTCCAGGCCTGGAACGTCGCCGAAATCACCCACACCTACTTCCCCACCGTCCCCCGATTCGTCGTCGGCGTCCTCCTCTGCCTCCTCGTCGGTACCGTGGTCATTGGCGGCATCCGTCGCATCGGCGCCGTCGCCGGCCGCCTCGTCCCCCTCATGTGCGCCCTCTACCTCCTTGCCGCCGCCTACGTCCTCGTCGTCCACCTCGGCGATGTCCCGGCCGTCCTCCGCTCCATCGTCGTTGCCGCCTTCTCCCCCTCCGAAGCCACCGGCGCCTTCCTCGGCGGCACCGCCGGCTACGCCTTCCTCTGGGGCATGAAACGCGCCCTCTTCTCCTCCGAGGCCGGCCAGGGCTCCGCCCCCATCGCCCACTGCGCCGCCCGCACCCGCGAACCCGTCCGCGAAGGCGTCGTCGCCGGCCTCGAACCCTTCATCGACACCCTCGTCGTCTGCACCCTCACCACCCTCGTCATCCTCCTCAGCGGCGCCTGGAACCGCGGCCCCGAAGCCACCTTCCCCCCGGGCACCGAACTCCGCTTCACCGCAATCCCCCCCGCTTCCCCCGCTTCCCCACGCTCCTGGCAGCTCGAAACCCCTCCCCTGCCCCCCAAATCCGCCGAAGCCCGTCGCGTCGCCAACCTCGCCTCCGGCCCCGGCTGGCGTGCCAACGAAACCCTCTTCCTCCTCGTCCGCGCCGATCCCAATCCCAATACCGACGGCAACCTCCACCGCGTCGCCGGGGTCGTCGCAGGCAACGCCGATGACGGCTGGACCGTCCGCTGGACCCCCCTCGTCGCCTCCCTTGCCCCGGAACCCGTCCTCAACCCCGACGGCTCCCCCCACCTCGGCATCTATGGCGACTACGTCGGCGCCGCCCTCACCGGCCACGCCTTCGACCGCGTCCTCCCCGGCCTCGGCATGTGGCTCGTCACCCTCGCCTGCTGGCTCTTCGCCTACTCCACCATCATCTCCTGGTGCTACTACGGCGAGCAGGGCGTCATCTACCTCGCCGGCCCCCGCGCTGTCCTCCCCTACAAGGTCGCCTACTGCGCCGTCATCGTCGTCGCCACCCTCGGATTCATCCGTACCGATGCCCAGCTCGACGACTGGACCGCCCTCGGCACCGGCGTGATGCTCTTCGCCAACATCCCCATCCTCCTCCTCTTCGGTCACCACGCCATGCGCGCCTACCGCGACTACCTCCGCCGCCTCGACCGCGGCGAATTGTCCCCTCCCCATCCCACCCCGCCCCCGATCGAAGATGTCGTGGAGGATCGCCCCACCTCCTGACTCCGGCCCGCAGCGAAGGGGTGCCGTGGATGGAGGACTCGCTGAGCTCGTCCCTCCGATTCTCTGCCTCCTCACCCACAACTCCGGGATGCACCGCCTGCCTGGCCGCAGTCCATCCCGCGGTTGACGCGAGTCCGTGCAGCCCCATCCTGCCCGGGTATTCCTATGATGAACCGTCGCTCAGCCCTCAAAACCGTCGCCCTGGCCTCCGCCCTCTCCCCAACCCTCGTCGCCTCGGCCCAACCGGCCCAACCGGCCCAACCGGCCGCCAACCCCGTAGGCCCCCACCGGCTCGATCCCCTTCCCTATCCGGCCGACGCCCTCGAACCGTTCATCGACAAGAGCACGATGGAGATCCATCACGGGCGCCACCATGCCAGTTACGTGACCTCCCTGAACCGGGCCCTCGAAGGCCATCCCGAACTTGCCGCCAAGTCCGCCCGCGACCTCATCTCCCAGTTGGGAGCCGTGCCGGAATCGATCCGCACCGCCGTCCGCAACCACGGCGGCGGCCACGTCAATCACACCCTCTTCTGGAATCTCCTCCGACGGAACGGTGGCGCCACCCCCTCCGGACCCCTCATGGAAGCCCTCGTCCGCAAGTTCGGCACCTTCGACACCTTCAAAACAGAGTTCACCCGGGCCGCCATGTCGGTCTTCGGATCCGGTTGGGCCTGGCTGAGCATGGACAAGGCGTCCGGTGAAATCGGGCTCGAAATCACCCCCAACCAGGATTCCCCCTACATGGCCGGCCGTACCCCCCTGCTCGGCATCGATGTCTGGGAACACGCCTACTACCTCAAATACCAGAACCGCCGCGCCGATTACGTCGCCGCCTTCTTCAACGTCATCCACTGGGATGACGTCGCCAGACGCTTCGCGACACCGGCCTGACCGCACGGTCCGGTTCCTCCCGCCCACCTTCCCGGCGGGGAGTCCTATCCTCCCCCCCGCCCTTCCCCGGTCCCTTCAGTTTCCCCGCCCTCCCCCGGGGGAAGCGCCCGCCAGCCGCGGTGCACCGTCATCACCCCCCCAAGCAGGTTCCACCACTCCACCCGCTCCCAGCCCACCCCCTCCATCCGGCGCGCCACTTCCTCCCCTTCTGGATAGCGCCGCAGCGATTCCAGGATGTACCCGTGCGAATCCGTGTCCCCGCACAGCCATCGTCCCAGCAACGGCACCACCGTCCGCAGGTGCAGGAAATACAGCCAGCGCCACCAACCCACCCGTGGCTTCCCGAAGTCCAGAATCAACACCCGCCCCCCAGCCCGCGTCACCCGCGCCATCTCCGCCAATCCCCCGTCAAGGCTGCCCAGATTCCGCAACCCGTAGGCCATGGTCACCAGGTCGAACCGCCCCGCCCCATGGGCCAGTCCCAATGCATCCCCCTGCTCGAATCGCACCCTGTCCCCGCCCCGCCCCGCTCCCCCTTCCGCACGCTTCCGCGCCACCGCCAGCATCGCCTCGCTGAAATCCACCGCCGTCACCCGCGCCCCCTCGTCCGCCAGCCGGAAGGCGATGTCCCCGGTCCCGCAGCACAGGTCCAGCGCCTCCTCCCCCGGTCGAACCCCCGCCCACCGGATCAGCCGCCCCTTCCACCAACGGTGCAACCCCAGACTCTGCAGATCGTTGATCAGGTCGTAACGGTGGGCGATGGACGCGAACAGGTCGCGCACCCCCGACGCACGCCCCTCCCCCGGGATGTAATAACGATTGGCCTTCGCCATGCCTCGCCGAAACCCTAGGCACCCCCGCTTCCCAAGAAAAGCCCGGCCCTTCGCTCCGCCCGCATCCCGGTGCATCCCAGATTTTTTGGGTGAGGAGGCAACGCATCGGAGGGACGAGCTCCGCGAGTCCTCAACCCAACGCTCCACACCGTTGCGGCCTCGTGGAACCCGGCCCTCCGAGGCGACGCTTCGCGAAGTTCGCGCCTCTCCCCACAACTCCGGGATGCACGACCCGCATCCCCCGCCAGACCCCGGTCCGCCCGGTAACAGCTCCACCCGGTACACTCACGCACCGGCACACACCCCGGACCGAACCCGCTCCAATGCCGCCCGCAAGGCCTCCATCCGGATCGGCTTGCTGAGGTAATCATCCATCCCCGCCGCCAGGCATCGCTCCCGATCCCCGCTCATCGCATCCGCGGTCAACGCAATGATCCGCACCCCGCGGTGCCGCGGATGTTCCCGCAGCCGCCGCGTCGTCTCGTACCCGTCCAGCTCCGGCATGTGACCATCCATCAGGATCGCATCGAACGTCGCCCGCTCCATCGCCTGCAACACCTCCAGCCCATCCTTCGCCACCACGACATCACACCCGAGCTTCCGCACAAACTGGACGCCCACCATCCGGTTCACAGGGTTGTCCTCCGCCAGCAGCACCCGCAGGCCCGCCAGGCATCCGTTCCGGTCCACCCCGCTCCCGCCACCGCCGCCCAGTGCCGGCGCCCCCATGCCTCCGGTGTCGGGCATCCCCGGTTCCGGTCGCGACGTCGTCCGCTCCCTGCCCTCGCCCTCGCCGGCCCCAAACCGCGCCGTGAAGGTGAACACCGATCCCTTCCCCACCGCGCTCCGCACGTCGATCCGACCGTGCATCAATTCCACAAGCTGCCGCGCAATCGCCAGCCCCAACCCCGTCCCCCCAAAACGCCGCGTGGTCGAACTGTCCGCCTGCGTGAAGGGTTGGAACAACCGGCTCCGGGCCTCCTCGGAAATGCCCAACCCGGTGTCCGCCACGGTGAACCGAAGGCAGACCGGCAGCGCGCCCATCCCCCCGCTCTCCTCCACGTCAACCCCCACCCGCACCTCCCCGCGCCGGGTAAACTTGATCGCGTTGCCCACCAGGTTCAGCAGCACCTGCCGCACCCGAAGCGGATCGCCCCAGACTTTCCCCGGCACTTCAGCCCCCAATTCCGCCACCATCCCGATCCCCTTCTCCGTCGCTTTCGGACCCAGCAGCGCCGTCACCGAGCGGACGGTCTCCCGCACATCGAACTGGACCCGCTCCAGGTCAACCTTCCCGGCCTCGATCTTCGAGACGTCGAGAATGTCGTTCAGCACGTTCAACAACGACTCCGCGCTGTCCCGCAAGGTCGCCGCCATCGAGGACTGCTCCTTCGTCAACGGCGTCCCCAGCAGCAACTGGGTCATCCCGATCACCCCGTTCATCGGCGTCCGGATCTCGTGGCTCATGTTCGCCAGAAACACGCTCTTCGCCCGGGTCGCCGCCTCCGCCGCATCCCGTGCCCGCACCAGATCCTCGTTCTGCGCCCGGATCTCCCCGGTCTGACTCCGTACCCGCCGCTGCAGCGACACCGCCCATCCCAATCCCATCAAGGCGCACACCCCAAGACCCAGGCTCACCCCCGCCGCCCGACGCAGATTCCACCACGGTGCCGCCTGCAACAGTTCGACATCCGACGGAGCCCTCATCTGGATCCGGACACCCCCGGCCATCGCCTCGTCCTCCTCCTGTGCAGGATTGTACACCCCGGTCAGCCGTACCCGGCTCCCCGGTGCCCACGCCCGCCGAATCGGACCCCCGGCCCACAAGGTGTTGGGCGCCAGCCATGCCTTGAACGCAGCGCTGTCCTTCTCCAACACCATGTGAAGCCCCTCCTCCCCGCCGAACACGTCCAGCACCACCCCGTCCAGCCGGGTCAACCGGTGGACCCACGCCGGATTCGCCGTCGCAACATCCGTCAACTCCGTCGCCGGCGGTTCCGCTCCCACCCGCCTCACCCGGTAACTGCCCTCGTAAACCATCAGGGCCTGCCCGTCCCGCCCGGGCAATCCCACCACGTCAACCACCGTGCCGGGTACGACCGGCTCGGTGTTCCGGCTCCACACCCACGCCGCATCCTCCCCCTCCTCAATCACCATGTACTGCCCGGGCACATGCAATCGCACCACGCCCGAAACCCGCACCAGACGGTGCAGGGACCGGAACGTCCCGAAGCGTCCCAGACTCTCCAGGCTTCGCATGGGCAACCCAAACGGATCCTCGGTCGGGGCCACATCCACCACCACCCCGTCCGACGACGGCAGCCACAACTCGATCCCGGTCAGTTGATGGGAGTCGTTGGCTCCGGCCACGCAAACGCCCTGCACCCTCACAATCCCTCCCACCAACCCCGCCAGCGTCTCGTCGTACGGCAACCGCGCCTCAAACCGGCCCCGGGGCGTCGCCAGCCGCATCCGGCTCCAACCATCCCCACCCCCAACCTCCCGCAGGTAGCCCGTCAATTCGATCCGCTGCCCCTCCTCGATCCCCGCCCGCGCATGGTCCAACGTCACCTGCCGGGCCTCGGGCAGCCCCATCGAAACACCCTCCCGAACCTGCGTCGCCCGCACCACCGGAGCGTACAGGCCCGGTTCCGTCACTCCGGAAATCAAGACACCCATGCCCGGCAGCGGCGGCCGCTCGCGATCCGCCTCGGACAGGCGCACCTGAAGCCCCCCCGTCGCGTCCTCCAGAAACAGCGTCGGTGCACCCGGATGCGACCAGGTCACCACTCCGTGCAACCCCACCGGATACCCCAGCGCGGCCTGCTCCCGGGCCAGTTCCCGTACCTGTTCCACCACCCGCAGCCTGGGAAGACCCGTCGCCGGCACCGGCTCACGTCTTCGATCGGACGACACCAGACGCACCCAACCATCCTCCAGCCGCGTCTCAATTCCCGCTCTCGCCGCCCGGCCCACCGCTTCCACCTCCCCCCCGGGACGCAGCCGCCGCGCCTGCAATGTCCGCACCCGTACCTGGCCCGTCGCATCGCGAATCGTCACCTGCAACCCCGCCTCGTGTTCGCGCACCTCGCCTCGCACGCGGACCAGCGTGCCCCCGGCCACCGTGTCCAGATCTCCAATGTCTCGGACGGGCACCTCGAATCGCGGATCCTCCCGCTGCCAGCCCGAAATCTCGATCAATCCCGGATGGCCCGCCCAAACCTCCACCGCCGTCAGCCTCCCCTGCGGATCCATGGTTCGCGTCAAGACGCCCCTCAGTCGCACCCGCGCCCCGCTCACCTGCGGAACCGGGACAAACCGGTCCTTCAGCAGAATCCGCCCGGTCACCAGGAATCCGGCGTTCTGAATCTGCACCTCCAGATGATGCTCGTCGCTCTCGATGGTCCGCACCACCGGCCCCTCGACTTCCACCCAGCGTAGATCGTACCGCTCGTGCTCCTCCCAACCCTCCTCAATCCGCAGAGGCTCCCATCCCGCCCCCATCGACAGAACTTCCTTCGTCGTCCCCGCTCCAAAAATACCGCTCTTCCAATCGGTCTCGCCCCGCACCCGGACCCGCTGACCCACCTCCAACGCCGGGGCCTCCCGGCTCACCGGCAGATAACCCCGGTTCCCCGCTTCATCCTCGTAATACCCCACCCCCCAGTGCCGGTCGTGGTAAAGCACCACCACCGACATATCCACCGGGTGCCGCCCTTCGCGATGCTCGTCCGGCACCTGCCAGTAGGCGGAAATGCCGTCCATCGTGCCCCGAATCGAATCCTCCGATGCCCCGGAATCCCCCATCGCCTGCCCCGCCAGCGCCAGCCATCCGCCGAGAAACACCAGTCCGCGCGCGGCACCCCTCCACCACCGCGAGGGGACCGGTCCCAGGAAAGGAAGTTCGATCGTCAACACAGCAAACCCTGCGCAATGCGTCAACCGACGCTCAGGCTCTCTCTCACTATCGGCCCTCCCACTCCCCCGCTTGAATGCGTGACCCCACCCCCCAACCCCCGTTAGCCTCGTGCGTGGCCGCTTCCCAAGCCCCCACCCCGCCCTCCACCGAACCGTCCGATCGCCCCCGCCAGATCCGCGACCGGCTCCCGCCCGGCGGTCTCTTCGCCGACCTCCACTGGCGGATCGCCCTGGACCCCTTTCCGCTCCCACCCCCCCTCGCCCGCGAAATCGAATCCCTCGGCCGCGTCCTTCTCCAGTTCTATCGCGCCGCCAATCTCCTCTACCGACGCAGCATCGCCGGCAAAGCCCCCGACTGGGTCGCCCGCTGGCTCGACCAGGGCAAGCCGCCCGAACTCATCGCCTGGCAACGCGATCCCGCCTTCCGTAACGAGGTCCCCAGGGTCATCCGCCCGGACCTCCTCCTCACCGACAACGGCCTCGCCATCACCGAACTCGATTCCGTCCCCGGCGGCATCGGCCTCACCACCTGGCTCTACCAGGCTTACCGGGAAACCGCCCCCGCCGATGCCCCCCCGTTCCTCGGCTCGGACCACGCCATGCGCGAAGGCTTCGCCGGCATCTTCGGCGCCGCTCCCCGTGTCCACCTCGTCATCTCCGAGGAATCCGCCACCTACCGCCCCGAAATGGAATGGCTCGCCGCCCAGCTCGACCCGGACCGCTTTCACGTCCGGCCCCAGGACTTTCGCAACTGGCAGGACGGTGATGCCGTCTATCGCTTCTTCGAACTGTTCGATCTTCCCAATGTCCCGGCCGCCGCCCCCGCCTTCCAAGCCGCACGCGACGGTCACCTCACCCTCACCCCCCCTCCGAAACCCCTCTTCGAAGAAAAACTCCTCCTCGCCCTCCTCTGGAACCGCCACCTCCGCGACTTCTGGCGCCAGGAACTCGGCGAGGCCTTCCTGCAACGCCTCCTGCGCCTCGTCCCGTACTCCTGGGCCCTCGATCCCACCCCCATCCCCCCCCACGCCGCCATCCCCGAACTCGGCCTCACCGACTGGCACCAGCTCAAGGCCCTCTCCCAGCGCGATCGCGATCTCATCCTCAAAATCTCCGGATACTCCGACCAGGCCTGGGGCGCCCGCGGCGTCTTCCTCGGCAGCGACCTCAGCTCCGCCGACTGGTCCGTCGCCGTCGATCAGGCCCTCGCCAACTGGCCCCGCGCCCCCCACGTCCTCCAGCGCTACCACAAACCCGCCCTCACCCAGACCGCCTGGTTCGACTTCGACCATGCCACCCCCGTCCCCATGCCCGGACGCGTCCGCCTGTCCCCCTACTACTTCGTCGTCGGTGACCGCGATGCCGCCCGCCCCCACCTCGGCGGCGTCCTCGCCACCCTCTGCCCCGCCGACAAGAAGATCATCCACGGCATGCGCGACGCCGTCCTCGCCCCATGCACCGTGGCGCCCTAGCAATGGCGCCTCATCCGTCGATGGGATGGGTCATCCACGCTATTCATGCAGCGCCTCCTTCATCCCATCCGCGTCCAGCAGGCACCGCCCGGCATCAACCACCGGAACACGCGTCAACCGCCTCGCCTGCGACGGCAAACGATCCAGCCAGTGTGCTGTCGCCTTACGGATGATCTCGCTGAGCGGTACATCCTCGCGGTCCGCCTCCTCGCGAAGCCGCCGCATCATCGGATCAGGAAAGAGAACCTGAAGCTTTTGCACGGATCCACGATTTGCATGGATGCACCCAAGTCAACTCAGGACTGCTGCTCCGATGCAGCGCCTCCCCATCGGACAGCTCAGACCTGCTCCCCGTCCCTCCCATACCGCACCCGCCACAACACCAACCCGTGGGCCGGCGCCGTCATGCCCGCCACCCGCCGGTCCCGTCGCTCCAGTATCCCCGCCATGTCCCGGACGTCGATGCGCCCCAATCCGACCTGCACCAGGGTGCCCGCAATGCCCCGGCACATCTTGTAGAGAAATCCCGTCCCCTCGATCACCACCGTCACCTCCCGCGATCGCCCCACCACTTCGCACCTCAGAATCGTCCGCACCGTGCTGGCCCTCGCGTAGCCGGGGTTGGCCGTGAACGACGCAAAGTCGTGCCGCCCCACCAGGTGCCGGGCCGCCTCCCGCATCGCCCCCCGATCCAGCGGTCGCGGCACATGCCACGCCTGGTGACGAAGCAGCGGATTCTCCGCCGGTCCGTTCCAGATCCGGTACCGGTATTCCTTCGAGATCGCCTGGAAGCGCGCATGGAAATCCGGACGGGCCCGCCGCACCCCCATCACCCGGATGTCCCCAGGCAGATGGGCGTTCACCGCCAGCACCGCCTTCCAACCCGGCATCCGCCACTCCCCCCGGGGAAGATCCACATGCGCCACCATCCCCAGTGCATGCACGCCCGTGTCGGTCCGGCTCGACCCATGCAACGCCCCCGCCCCCGGGAACACCCGGCGCAAGGCCTCCTCAACCTTCTCCTGCACGCCCTGCCCGATCGTCTGCGTCTGCCACCCCTGATACCCCGTCCCGTCGTAGGCCACCACCAGGCGCAACCTCACCACGCCACCCCCGGCCGCCGCTGGCTCGGACCCGTCCACACCTCAAACCCCGGTCGTTCCCCCTGCACCCCCCGCCGCCTGCGCATCGAGGTAGCTCTGCAGCAGGACCGCGGCCGCCGATGAATCCACCCGTCCCCGACGCTCCCGCTCCCTCAAACCGCGCTCCGCCAGCATCCGGTGCGCCTGCGTCGTGGTAAGCCGCTCGTCCCATGTCCGCACCGGAATGGCCACCGCCTCCTTCAGGAACTGCACGAATACCTCCACCTTTTCCACCGCCGGGCCGCGCGACCCGTCCATGTTTCGCGGCAACCCGACGACGATCAACGACACCTCCTTCTCCCGCAGCACCCCGCGCAACCGCTCGAGAAACGTCGCCGCCGGCTCGGCCGGCAGGTGCTCGATCGGATGCGCCAGCATCCCCAGCTCGTCGCTCACCGCCGCCCCAATCCGCACCGTCCCGTGATCCAATGCCAGAATGCGCATGGCCCTTATCCCCGTGCGAGTTCCGCCAGGGCCTCCGAAGCGCAGCGCACCGTGGTCTCCAGGTCCGCTTCCGTGTGCGCCGTGGACACAAACCCCGCCTCGAACTGCGATGGCGCCAGGTACACGCCGCGATCCAGCAACCCGTGAAAGAACCGCGCAAACCGGGCCCGATCCGACGTCATCGCGTCGTCCAGACTGTGTACCTCGCGGTCCGTGAAATACCCGCAGAACAACGACCCCAGACGCTGCAACCGCATCGGTATCCCGTGTCGCCGGGCCGCCTCCCGCAACCCGTCCTCCAGCCTCGACCCCAGGGCCTCGAGCCGGCCGTAGGCCGCCCCATCCCGCAGCGCCTCCAGCGAGGCCAACCCCGCCGCCATCGCCAGCGGATTCCCGCTCAACGTCCCCGCCTGGTACACCGGCCCCACCGGTGCCAGCCGGTCCATCACGTCCCCGCGCCCTCCAATCGCACCCACGGGAAGCCCGCCCCCGATGATCTTCCCAAAACAACTCAGATCCGGCCGGATCCCGTACACCTCCTGCGCCCCGCCCCGCGCCAGCCGAAACCCCGTCATCACCTCGTCAAAGATCAGCAGGGCCCCGCTCTCGTCCGTCAACCTCCGGAGTTCCTCGAGGTAACCCGGCTTCGGCAGATACAGCCCCGCATTGGCCGGCACCGGCTCGAGAATCAACCCCGCAATCTCCCGGCCCCGCTCCCGGAACAGCGCCTGCGCCGCCTCGAAATCATTGAACGGCAACACCACCGTGTGCCGTGCCACCTCCGCCGGGATCCCCGCACTGTCAGGCTGCCCCAAGGTCAACGCCCCCGACCCCGCCTTCACCAGCAACGCATCCACATGCCCGTGGTAGCAGCCCGCAAACTTCACCATCAGATCCCGCCCCGTCGCCCCTCGCGCCAGCCGAACCGCCGTCAGGCACGCCTCCGTCCCCGAATTGGTGAACCGCACCTTCTCCACCGACGGCACCAGCTCCCGGATCAACCGCGCCATCTCCACCTCCAGCGGATTCGGTATCCCGAAGCTGGTTCCCCGTTCCGCCGCCTCCTGCACGGCCCGGATGATCGGCGGAAAGGCATGCCCGTGAATCGCCGGCCCCCAGGTCCCCACGTAGTCGATATACTCCCGGTCGTCCGCATCCCACACCCGCGCACCGGCCGCCCGCCGCGCAAAAAAGGGTGTCCCGCCCACCGCGCGAAACGCCCGCACCGGCGAATTCACCCCGCCGGGCATGAGCCGCAACGCCTCCTCGAACAGTCGCTCCGAATTCGGTCGTTTCATGATTTCAGGGTCTCGGCCCCGCACCCGCAAAGGTCTCCCGCAACGATCCACGGTCCGTCCGCACCATCACCCCCGGCCCGATCCCGCGCCGCTCAAACCATCCCTCCGCCGTCTCCAGCGCAAACTGAATGGTGTCCGTCCGCGCCGGAACCGGGTTCGTGTTGAACCGCTCCAACCGGTGGATCTCCCGGATGATCCCCTCGGTGTCCAGGTACGCCACATCGATGTCGATCGGGACATTCTTCATCCAGAACGCCGTCTGATGCGGCCGTCCGAACACAAAGAGCATCCCCTCCGTCTCCGCCACGTTGGTCCGCCACATCATCCCCTTCTGGATCGCCGCCGTCGTCAGCGCCAGTTCCGCATCCAGTTCGTGCGCCCCCAAATACAACCGCATCCGCGGCAGCCCCGCCTGCGGTCGTCCATCGTCCAGCCAGGGCGAACCTGCCCCCCCCAACCCGGTTGTGGCCGGTGCCACAGGCGCCCCCGGTGCCGTCCCCGGCCGCCCAGACACCGACACCGCCTCCCGGTCGCACCCCGCCACCGCAAGACCCACGCCGAATAACCATGCCACGACTCGCCAACGCACCCGGCCACCCTATGAGAACCCACATCCCCGAAGCAACCGCCCCGGAATCACCTTAAACTGCGTGCATATGCACAGAATTTCAGTCTATTTGCACCTCACCCACCCCGCCCCCTCCCTCCAAGCCCGAATGAATACCTGGTCAACAATCAATAGCACTCTGTCTGTCTTATTATTTC
>JAHCBA010000044.1 GCA_019634625.1 Verrucomicrobiia bacterium | reverse complement strand
TGCGTGTCCTGTGACTTTGCCGGGGTCGGTGCGGACTGGGCTGTCCGCGCTCCAAATGGATGCAGGGTGGACACTCTCTGTTCTCATCCTCGGGGTGCGTACGGTGCCCCTGGTCCGTGGGAGGGTCACCTCAATTCCTGATTCGCCCTTCGCCCGGACGTCATCCCTTTCGAAAGGCGAGCTGATTGTCGGCGACGGTGACGGCGACGCGGTCGCCGGGTTTGAATTCGCCATCGAGGAGTTTGAGGGCGAGGGGATCGAGGAGGAGATCCTGGATGGCGCGCTTGAGGGGGCGGGCGCCGAATTGGGGGTCGTGCCCTTCCTGGGCGAGGCGGCGACGGGCGGCCGGATCCAGCGTGAGTTCGAGCTGCATCGCGGCGAGGCGCTGTTCGAGCCGGGCGAGCTGGATTTCGACGATGCGGTCGAGGTCTTCGGCGCCGAGGCTGTGGAAGATGATGATGTCGTCGAGGCGGTTGAGGAATTCGGGTCGGAAGTGACCCTTGAGTTCGGTGCGCACGAGGCGTTCGAGTTCCTGCTGGTCGGCGGGGGTGGCGGGACCGGAGGCGGCGAACTCCTGGATGACCGGGGAGGCGATGTTGCTGGTGAGGATGATGATGGCGTTCTTGAAGTCCACGGTGCGGCCCTGTCCGTCGGTCAGGCGTCCGTCGTCGAGGACCTGGAGCAGGACATTGAAGACGTCGGAGTGGGCCTTTTCGATCTCATCGAAGAGGAGGACGGAGTAGGGGCGTCGGCGGACGGCTTCGGTGAGCTGGCCGCCCTCCTCGTAGCCGACGTAGCCTGGGGGGGCGCCGATGAGTCGCTGGACGGAGAACTTCTCCATGTACTCGGACATGTCGATGCGGACGAGGGCATGTTCGTCATCGAAGAGGAACTCGGCGAGGGCGCGGGCGAGTTCGGTTTTGCCGACGCCGGTGGGGCCGAGGAACATGAAGGTGCCGATGGGGCGGTTGGGGTCCTGAAGGCCGGAACGGGCGCGGCGGACGGCGTTGCTGACGACGTGGATGGCCTCGGGCTGGCCGACGACACGGCGGGCGAGGCGTTCCTCCATGCCGACGAGTTTGGCGCGTTCGCCCTCGATGAGCCGGGTGACGGGGATGCCGGTCCAGGAGGCGACGACCTTGGCGACATCCTCCTCGGCGACTTCGGTGTTGAGGAGGCGGGTGCCGGGAGGGGCGGACTGGAGGGCTTTTTCGGTTTCGGCGAGCCTGGTTTGGAGCTGGGGGAGGCGACCGTACTGGATTTCGGAGGCCTTGGCGAGGTCGCCGACGCGCCGGGCTTTTTCGAGTTCGAGTTTGGCGCTTTCGATCTCGCCGTTGACGACGGAGACGGCATCGAGGGCGGCCTTTTCGTTCTGCCACTGGGCCTTGAGGCGGCCGGACTGCTCGCGGAGGTTCGCAAGGTCGCGGTCGAGGCGCTGGAGGCGATCGCGGGAGGCGTCGTCCTTTTCCTTGCGGAGGGCGGTCTGTTCGATTTCGAGCTGGAGGATCTGGCGTTCGAGCTGGTCGATTTCGGTGGGCATGGAATCGAGTTCCATGCGGAGTCTTGAGGCGGCCTCGTCGATGAGGTCCACGGCCTTGTCGGGGAGGAAGCGGTCGCTGATGTAGCGATGGGAGAGGGTGGCGGCGGCGACGAGGGCGGCATCCTGGATGCGGACGCCGTGATGGACTTCGTAGCGTTCCTTGAGGCCGCGGAGGATGGCGATGGTGGCTTCGACGGAGGGTTCGGCGACCTGGACGGGCTGGAAGCGGCGTTCGAGGGCGGGGTCCTTTTCGATGTGGCGGCGGTATTCGTCGAGGGTGGTGGCGCCGATGCAGCGGAGTTCGCCGCGGGCGAGTTGCGGCTTGAGCATGTTGGCGGCGTCGGTGGCGCCCTCGGCCTTGCCGGCGCCGACGAGGGTGTGGAGTTCGTCGATGAAGAGGATGATGCGCCCCTGGCTGGAGGTGATTTCCTTGAGGAAGGCCTTGAGGCGGTCCTCGAATTCGCCGCGGTACTTGGCCCCGGCGATCATGGCGCCGAGGTCCATGGCGATCAGGGTGCGGTTACGGAGGGTTTCGGGGACGTCGCCGGCGACGATGCGGCGGGCGAGGCCTTCGGCGATGGCGGTCTTGCCGACGCCGGGTTCGCCGATGAGGACGGGGTTGTTCTTGGTGCGGCGGGTGAGGACCTGCATGACGCGGCGGATTTCGTCGTCGCGGCCAATGACGGGGTCGATCCTGCCCTGGCGGGCGAGGGCGGTGAGGTCGCGTCCGTACTTTTCGAGGGCCTGGAACTTGTCTTCGGGATTGGGGTCGGTGACGCGCTGGTTGCCGCGGAGTTGGGCGAGGGCGGAGAGGACGGCGTCGGGTTTGAGCCGATGGCGGCGGAAGATGGATTGGAGGGCGGGACCGCCTTCGTGAAGGAGGGCGAGGAGGAGATGTTCGGCGCTGATGAAGTCGTCGTGGAGCTTGCGGGCCTCGGTTTCGGCGGCGTCGAGGGTGCGTTTGAGGGCGTTGCTGGGGAAGAGGTCGGAGGAGGCGATGCCGGTGACCTTGGGGCGTCCGGCGAGTTCCTGCTGGAGATCGTTGACGAGTGACGGGACGGGGACGCCGAGCTGCTGGAGGAGCGGCTGGATGAGGCCGTCCGCCTGTCCGGCGAGGGCAAGGAGGAGGTGGACGGTGTCGAGTTCCTGGTGGGAGTTCTGGTAGGCGAGGTTCTGGGCGTCGCGCAGGGCGGCCTGGGCCTTGGTGGTGAAACGCTCGAAATTCATGGCCTTTCAACTACCGGGTCGGAGCCGGGCGTCAAGAGGCGCGGGGGGGCGGGGGGGCGGGGGGGTGAGGGAGGAGACCTGAAACCTGAGACCTGAAGCCTGAAGCCTGAAGCCTGAAGCCTGAAGCCTGAAGCCTGAAGCCTGAAGCCTGAAGACAGGGGGCCGGGGGGCTGAGGAAGGGGGTTACCAGAGGAAGGAGGTCATTTCGGCGACGGGTTGGTCGTCGCGGAGGAGACGGATGCGCCAGGAGAGGAGTTCGCCCAGGGCGGCGTAGTCGGGGCCAACGAGCGGGACGCGGGTCCACTGGGTGAACCGGGCGCGGGAGGTGGCGCGGGCGGAGAGGATGACGGGGGCGGCGGCGGGGGCGAGGGAACCGCGGAGTTCGAGGGAGAGATCGAAGGCGTAGGGGCCGCCGCGGGGCGGTCTCCAGAGGATGTCGAAGCGCATGCCCGAGCGGCGTTCCGGGTGGAGTCGCAGTTCGGCCTGGTAGGCGTCGCGATCGAACAGGCTGGGGTTGACGGTGTGGCGTCCGTCGAGGTCCAGGAAGTGGGGGAGAACCTTGAGGAGGCGGGGTTCGGGTCGGGAGGTTCGGGCGGCGGCCGTTTGGGCTTCCGCGGATGGGGCGATGGCGGGCAGGAGGCCTGCGAGGGACAGGGCGGCACGACGCAGCCAGGTGCGGCGGGAGGCGGCAGACGGGAGGCGGAGGGAACCTGGCTGTGTTGCGAGGTGCGGGCCTTCGAGGGAGGGAGGATGACGCATGGATGGGGGGGCCTGGGTGCGGGCGGCGTTCAGGCGGCAGTGTTCAGGCGGCGGTGGCCTGCGGGATGGGCGGGGTGGCGGAGAGCTGGAGCATCCGTTCGATGGGAAGGCGGGCGCGGTCCATGAGGGCCGGGTCGAGTTCGACTCGGGGTTCGAGGCGGTCGAGGCAGTCGTGGAGTTTTTCGAGGGTATTCAGCTTCATGAAGCGGCACTCGTTGCAACGGCAGTTCTCGGTGGGGGCCGCGATGAACGTCTTGTCCGGGCACTCCTTCTTGAGGCGGTGCAGCATGCCGGCTTCGGTGGCGATGATGATGGAGGAGGCCGGGGTGGCCTTGCACCAGGACACCATTTTCTCGGTGGAACAGACTTCGTCGGCGAGCATGCGGACGGCCTTGGTGCATTCGGGGTGGGCGACAAGGGGGGCGCCGGGGTGGCGGGCGCGGATCTCGGTGATGGCGCGGTGGGTCCACTCGACGTGGACGTAGCAGTTGCCTTTCCAGAGCGTCATGGGGCGGCCGGTCTGTTCCATGACCCAGCCTCCAAGGTTTTCGTCGGGGACGAAGAGGAGAGGGCGATCGGCGGGGGCGGCTTCGACGATGCGGACGGCGTTGCCGCTGGTGCAGATGACGTCACTGAGGGCTTTGACCGCAGCGGAGCAGTTGATGTAGGCGATGGTGTAGGGGTTGCCGAGGGTCTGTTGGAAGGCGGCGAGGCGGTCGGCGGGGCAGCTTTCCTCGAGGGAACAACCGGCATCGCGGTCGGGCAGGACGACGATCTTGCCGGGGTTCAGGATCTTGGCGGTTTCCGCCATGAA
Organism: Verrucomicrobiia bacterium; assembly: GCA_019634625.1. Classification (NCBI taxonomy): domain Bacteria; kingdom Pseudomonadati; phylum Verrucomicrobiota; class Verrucomicrobiia; species Verrucomicrobiia bacterium. The sequence continues at coordinate 49,510 of JAHCBA010000044.1, read as the reverse complement.
ATGGACACCACAGAAGACGATGACCTCGGCGGAGGTCCGGGCCGCCTGCTGGGAAAGGCCGAGGGAATCGCCGACGTAATCGGCGACGTCCTGGATTTCGGGGACCTGGTAGTTGTGGGCGAGGATGACGGCGTTGCGGCTTTGCTTGAGGGCGAGGATTTCGCGGGAGAGGGCATCGAGGCGCTCGGGAGGGAGGACCGCCCGGGTGGGGAAGCGATCCGTGCCGGCGGCGAGGGGATCGGCGACATCAATCATGAGGGGAGTGTGGACTTCGGGGGACGGCGGGGCAACCGCCGCGAGGCGCCCGAGGAAACAGATAATGGGACCGGCATTGTACTGTTGATTGTTGACGGCTCGCGACAAGTGCATCCCCACCGCGGTTGGGCGGCATCTCGCTGGGGGTGGGGGAGGGTGGGCCGGGCTGGAGCGAGAAGGAGAAGGAGAAGGAGAAGTCTAATAATAAGACGGGCACAGTAATGTTGACGAGGCGATGCAATGAGACGGGCACAGTAATGTTGACGCGGATCCAATGGGGTTTGGCCTTCCCGGGGTGATGTCCCGGCTTCAGCGGGTCAGAGCCGTGTCGCGATTTCCTGCTGCGATCCCAGGCGCCGACACGCTAAAGCGCGGACACCCAACGGCGATTCTTCGTTCCCCTGCTGCGGGATGCTTTCCCGCGGGGGAACGGCGGCGGTGGAGCGAAGCCAGAGGTCTGGAGGGTGGGCAGATCCAACGTTTCCAACCGATCCAGGTCGGGGGATCGGGGAGGGGGGCGCGTGGGGTCAGGGCGCGGTGGGGTAGAGGACGTTGGCGCCGGGGCCCAGGGGCAGGTCGAGTGCGTACCAGCCGAGGAGGAGTGCGCACCAGGCGAGGAGGAAGGCGAGGGAGAAGGGAATCATGGCGGCGAGGAAGGTTCCGAGGCGCAGTCCCGGGGTCCATTGCTGGGCGAAGGCGAGGACGATGGGGAAATAGGGCATGAGGGGGGTGACGATGTTGGTGACGGAATCGCCGACGCGGTAGGAGGCCTGGGCCATTTCAGGGGAGAGACCGAGGCTCATCATGAGGGGGACGAGCACGGGGGACATGAGGGCCCACTTGGCGGAGGCCGAGCCGATGAAGAGGTTGACCGAGGCCCCGACGAGGACGACGCCGATGAGCAGCAGAGGGGTGGGCAGGCCGGAGGTTTTGAGGAGGTCAGCGCCGGAGACAGCCAGCATGAGGCCGAGATTGGACCACTTGAAATAGGCGATGAACTGGGCGGCGACGAAGGCGAGGACGATGTAGCCGCCCATCGAGGCCATGGTCTCGGAAAGCATGCGGTAGGCGATGCGGGCCGACGGGACGGAGCCGGTGAGGCGTCCGTACACGGCGCCGGGCAGGAGGAAGGCGACGGCCATGAGGGGGACGATCGAGCGGTAGAAGGGATCGAACGAACCTTCGGGGCCACGAAGGAAACCGTCGGCCGGCGCGGTGAGGGCGACGATGGCGGCGACGACGAGGAAGACGGTGAGGATGGCCCAGCGGGCGGCGGAGCGTTCGAGGGGGGAGAGGGCCGGGGTGGCCGGCGGGGCTGGGTTTCCCGGGGAGGGGGCCTGAGCGGGGACTGGAGGGGCGGTTGGCGGCCAGGGGCCGAGCCGCGGTTCGACAAGACGTTCGGAGACGAGGGTGCCGACCACGGTGAGGACGAGGGTCGAGGCGGCCATGAAGTAGTAGTTGGCGACCGCGTTGACGCGCAGGGCGGGATCGACAAGCTGGGCGGCGGACTCGGTGAAACCCGCCAGCATGGGGTCCACGGTGCCAATGAGGAGGTTGGCCGAGAATCCCCCGGACACGCCGGCGAAGGCGGCGCAGATCCCGGCGACCGGATGGCGTCCGACGCTGGCGAACACGGCTCCGGCGAGGGGGACGAGCACGACGTAGCCGGCGTCGGAGGCCACATTGCTGAGCATGCCGGCGAAGACCACGCCGGCGGTGACGATCCGTCGGGGCAGGGCATCGACAAGGAGCCGGAGGAGGACGGCGAGAAGTCCGCTCTTTTCGGCGAGTCCGACGCCGAGCAGGGCGACGAGAACGACGCCGAGCGGGGGGAAGTTGACGAACTTGGAGACCGCCTCGGTGAGCATGCGCTGGAGATACGGCGGGGTGAGGAGATTGACCGCCTGGAGGGGTTCGCCGGTGCCGGGATGGATGAGGGTCCAGCCGGCGGTGGCCGCGAGGGCGCTGGCGAGCGGGATGACGACGGCGATGACGACGAAGAGGACGACGGGTTCGGGCAGGCGATTGCCGATGCGCTCGATGCCGTTCAGGAAGCGGGCCACCCAGCCGTGGGGGACGGATGAGGAGGCGGAGTCGGAGGACATGCGCAGGGCGGATGGATTGGGGGGTCGGATGAAGGAGTGGGAATCGACTGCCGAACGGGCCCACTGCCATACCGGGAATCGTCAGGATGGCAACTCGAATGGGCGGTTCCAGGTCGCCCCCCGTGCATCCCGGAGTTGTGGGGAGAGGTGCGAACTTCGCCAAGCGTCGCTTCGGAGGGCCGAGTTCCACGAGGCCGCAACGGTGTGGAGCGTTGAAAGGTTCGAGTCCTGACGTCCGCGCCTACCGGGGATCGTCGGGGGGGAGTTGGGTTGAGGACTCGCAGAGCTCGTCCCTCCGATGTGCTGCCTCCTCACCCACAACTCCGGGATGCACCGCCGCCCGGTTCGCCCGGGCGGGGCGGCTTGGCGCGCGGACGGGCGGGCGATAGGGTCGCGGGGATGAACGTCACAGCGCTTCATGTGGGGATGCGGGTCCGGCATCCGAATTGCGGGACGGGGACGGTGAAGGCGATCGATGAGCAGTCGGCGACGGTGCAGTTCGACGACGGGGTGCGGCGGGAGGTGTCGCCGGAGGCGAGCGGGTTGCAGCCGGCGGAGGCGCATGCGGCGGTGAGCGGGCTCACGGTGACGCTGCAGCAGTTCGTCGAGGAGACGGTGCGGGCGGTGGTGGACCGGTTGGGGATCGAGCAGCCGGAGGTGGTGCGGGACGAGCTGGCGTCGCGCTGGCACGGGGGCCGGATGATTTTGCATCCCAACGACCCGACGCTGCAGACCAAGGAGGTGCCGCTGGACACGTTTTTCCACAAGATCGTGATGATGCGGAACAACCTGCGAACCCTGGAACAGAAGTTGAATTCCAGCCCGCGGCTGACCGACACGGAGAAGTTCGACTGGCAGGGGTACATCACGCGTTGTTACGGGTCGATGACGACGTTCAACGTGCTGTTCCGGCGGAAGGAGGATCAGTTCACCTCGAAGGGGGAGGACTGACCGGTGCCACGGGTGCCCGCGCCGGGGGCCGGGGGGACGCACCGGGTGGTGGTCTTTCTGAAGGCGCCCCGCCCGGGAGAGGTGAAGACGCGACTGGCCGCCGATCTCGATGCGGCGGCGGCGGCGGCCATCTACCGGGTGCTGGTTGAGCGGACGCTGTCGGTGGTGCTGGAGTCGGGGGTGGCGGACGTCGAACTGCGGTACACGCCCGACGAGGCGGGGGCGGAGATCCTGCCGTGGCTGCGTCCCGGATGGCGGATGGCGGCCCAGGGCGGGGGGGATCTGGGTGCCCGGCTGACGAGGGCGGTGACGGAGGCTGGGGCGGGGGGTGCGGAGCAGGTGCTGGTGGTGGGGACGGATTGTCCGGAACTGGGCGCGTCCGATTTCCAGGAGGCCATGCGGGCGTTGGAGGGGCACGATGTGGTGCTGGGTCCGGCGACGGATGGCGGCTACTGGCTGATCGGGATGCGGGGGGTGTGGCCGGTCCTGTTTCGGGACATTCCTTGGAGTACGGACCGGGTGCTGGCCGTGACCCGGATGCAGGCGGAGGGTGCGGGCTTGCGGGTGGCGCTGCTCGGGGAACGGGCGGATGTGGATACCTTGGCGGACTGGCGACGGTGGTTGCGAGGGGGCGGGGAGGAGGCTGGCCCGGCGGGGGCCGGGAGCGGTGAGCTGGCCAAGCCGTAGCCATGCAATAAGGTTGGGCGCGCTGGCATGATCTTTTCGGGCAAGAGCTTCGTCGTTCACTCGTACCGTATCCCGGTTCCGATACGCGCCTCGCTCACTCCCCGTCCTGCCCGAAGCTCTGCGGCGCCATCGCCTTCCTCCTGACTGCATGGAGAAGGCTAATGGGAGGGGGACGGCGACAACGGGTTGGGGCAGGGGGATTGGATGCGGGGGTCCGGGCGGGTGAGGGAGGCGAGCAGGCCGAGGCCGGCCTGGCGGGTGTGCTCGATGAAGAGGGTCTGGGGGAGGGAGAGGCGTTTGGTGCGGAGGGAGAGGGTGCCCCAGCGGCGGGTGAGGCGGCGGGGACCGAGGGGCACGCAGGTGAGGCGATCGCCGGCGAGGTCGGTGGCGGCGACCCAGCCGGCGAGGATGCCGACACCCATGCCGAGGGCGACCATGCGGCGGATGGCGGTGTAGCTGTCGCATTCGAGGATGACGGTGGGCTGGATGCCGTCGGCGGCGAAGTAGTCGTTGATGAGGTGCCAGGTGTAGGACTGGCGGCGGTAGGTGAGGAGGGGTTGGGAGCCAATGGCGGCGGGGTCGATGGGGGCGTGGGTGGCCCAGGGATGATCGAGGGGGGTGACGAAGGAGAGTTCGTCCTCGAAGAGGGGATGGTATTCGAAGCGTTCGTCGGGTTCGGTGCCGAGGACCACGGCGAGGTCCACGCGACCGGCAAGAAGTTCGGCGAGGGCCTCGTGGCGGTCGGCGGCGGTGAGGCTGATGACGGCGTTGGGGTACTGGCGCCGGATTTCGGCAAGGCAGGGGGGGAGGAGGAGGTCGCAGACGGAGCCCGGGGCGGCGATGCGGAGCTGGAACTGGCCCCAGTTGCGGAGGAGTTGGAGGGCGGCGTGGGCGGCCGCCATCTCGTGATTGATCTTCCCGACGTGATGGAGGAACTGCTCGCCAGCGGGGGTGAGCAGGACCTGGCGGCTGTTCCGTTCGAACAGCCGGCAGCCGACCCGGTTTTCGAGGGCGCGGATGGCATGGCTGATCGCGCTCTGGGAGACCTGAAGTTCGCGGGCGGTCTGGGTGAAGCTGCCGGTCTGGGCGAGGACGGAGAAGGCGAGGAGCTGGCGGCTGTCGAAGAGGGGCTGCATAGGGGGCGCGAGGGTCAGAGGCGCGCGGCACGGGCTGCGGCTTCGACCTTGGCGAGGAAGTCACCGACATGGGGTTGGGGTTGGAGGCCCTGGGCCCGGTTGAGGAGGCGGGAAGCGGCGGCGAAGTCGCGGTGGGCGACGCAGAGGCGGGCGTGCTGGATAAGGGCCTCGACCCGGACGTCCTCGACATTGGCGGCACGGACGAAGTGGAGTTCGGCGCGTTCGCGATCGTTCTTTTTCCAGTAGTAGTCGGCGAGGAGGAGAAGGGCGCGACCGTTGAGGGGATCCCGGGCGAGGACCTGCTGGAGGAGGCTGGCGGCTTCGTCGTTCTGGCCGCGGGCAAGCGCGACCTTGGCGAGGAGACCGAGGACTTCGAACTGATCGTTGGGCGGAAGACGGTCGGTGAGGCGTTCCTGGAGGCGTTTGAGATAGACCTCGGCTTCGGCCCAGGCGGAGCGGGAGGCAAGAATCCGGGCGGCACGGAGGGCACGTTCCATGTCCGTGGTCTGGCCTTTGAGGAGGTCGGAATAGGCCTCGACGGCGAGGTCGGGCTGGTTGGCGTTGATGTAGATGTCGCCGAGGAGGGCGAGGGAGATGGGGGTGGCCTGACCCATCTGGCGGACGACTTCGAGATTCACGGCGGCATCGGCGGGGCGGCCATTGGCGACGAAGGCATTGGCCTGAAGGAGCCAGAGGCTGGCTTCGGCGGGGTTTTCGGAGATGAGTTCGTCGAGGAGTCCGACGGCCTCGCCGTGTTGTCCGAGGTTGATCAGGCACTGGACCTTGCCGAGGCGCCAGTCACGGCTTTTGGGGGCGAACAGGAGGGCGGTGCGATAGGCGTCGAGGGCGCTGCTGACGGCGTTGTCCTGGAGATAGCAGTAGCCGACCAGTCCATAGATGTCGCCCTCGCCGCCACCGAGTTCGATGCAGCGGAGAAGGTGGGGGAGGGCGTCGCGGGGACGGCCCTGCTGAACGTAGAGCCGGCCGATGTTTTTGTGGGCCCGGAGGAAGGTGGGGAACTTCTGGAGGGCGGCCTGGTAGGCGGCGGCGGCCTCGTCGAGGTTGCCGGTTTGGAAGAGGAGATTGCCCAGGGTGAAGTCGAGGGCGCCGCTGCTGGTGGGTTTGATGGCGGCGCGGAGCTGGGTGATGGCGTTGGCGGGCTGGGACTGGATGACGGGGACGAGTTTTTCGAAGAGGGCCTTTTCCTCGGCGGAGATGCCGGGGTTGAGGCCGCTATCGAAGCCGTAGGTACCGAGGAAGCGGGAGACGAACTGGGGATTGCTCCAGGAGTTCTCGAAGAGGGGGCGGCCGGGTTCGGCGGCGTGGAGCGCGGCGAGGGAGAGGGAGAGACAGGCGATGAGGGGGATACGACGTTTCATGGGCAGAGGGGTGAGGATTACCGGGTTGCGAGGGGATGATGGCTGGGGGTTCACAGTCGGAAGGGGACCTGCATGCGATAGCGGGCACGGACGGGTTGTCCGCCCTTCATGGGGGGTTCGAAGAGGCATTGTTCCGCCGCGGCCACGGCGGGTTGCACGAACTCGCGGACGGAGGATTCGAGGACGCGGTCCACGGTGACACGACCCGATTGGTCGATGATGAGCAGGAGGACGACGGTGCCCTGGACGCGGGCGCGTCGGAGTTCGAGGGGATAGGTGGGGGTGACGGTACGGATGCGGGCTGGAGGGCGGTCGAGGTCCTGGACATCGAAGATCTGGAGATCGGCGACGGTGGTGGCCTCGGTCTGGGTGGCGAAGGAGTCGATATTGAACCCGCCGGCGAGGGCGTCGCCGAAGCCGGGATTGAGGGCGATCTCCATCTGGGCGAGGGAGAGGGGCTGGGCGGAGGTGTCGGGCGGTTCGGGTTCGGGCGGCGGGGTATCCTCCGGCGGGGGTTCGAAGTCTGGGGGCGGGGGTGGGGGCGGGGGGAGGCTTACCTCGACCATGCGAAGTTCCTCGCGGGTTTTGCCGCTGGCGGAGAGGAGGGTGGTGAAGGGGAGGAGGAGGAAGGTGGCGGCGGCGCAGAGGCCCATGGCGGCGAACGGGGCCATGCGACGGCGCGAGGCGCCCTTGGGCGCGAACGGGGCGAGGAAGCGATCCTTGGGAGTCCTCATGCGTGAGTCAGCGGTTGCCTTCGGTGGAGATGCTGACGGCCTTGGCGCCGCCGAGTTTGGCCTCGTCGATGACCTTGACGAGGAGTTCGGTGGGGACCGATTTGTCCGCCTGGAGGATGGCGGGCATGTCGGGGTTTCCCTGGGTGAGGCGGCGGACGACGGAGCGGACGCCACCGACGCCGACCTCACGGCCGCCGTACACGACCTTGCCGTTGGAGGTGATGGCGATGAGGATGCTGTTGGATTCGAGGGGCAGGGCGGCGGTCGCCTCGGGCTTGCTCACCTGGACACCGGTTTCCTCGACGAAGACCGTGGTGACGATGAAGAAGATGAGGAGGATGAAGACCATGTCGATGAGCGGCGAGATGTTGATTTCGTCGCTGACGGGGATGGCGCGGGCAAGGGATCGGCGTGGCATGGGGGGAGGGGGTTAGGAGGTGGCAGGGGCCAGACCGCCGAAGGCATCCGGTTGGGGCGCGGCGGGATGGGAGGGGGGGATTGGGGCGGGCGGGGCGGGCGGGGCGGGTTGATCCGGGCCGGTTCCTTCGGGGAGGAGCCGGGCGAAGCGTTTGAGGGTGAGGTTTTCGGCGCGACGAAGGAAGAGATCGAGGCGGTCGCGGAGGCGCCGGACGCGGGAGACCACGACATAACCGGGGATGGCGATGACGAGGCCGGTCTGGGTGGTGATGAGGGCTTCGGAGATGCCGCCGGCCACGAGGTCCACGGTATCCTTGCCGCCACCGCCACCGGAGATGCCGGCGAAGGTGGCGAGCATGCCGGTGACGGTGCCGAGGAGGCCGGTGAGGGGGGCGGTGCTGATGATCATGACGACCCAGCGAAGGCGGCGGTCGAGGGCGGGGAGGTAGGTGGCCTTCACCTCGGCGAAGCGCTCGCGGATGTCCGCCAGCGAGCGGACGCCGTCCTGGGTATAGCGGACGATGTCGGCCATCTCACCGGTGGCGTCGGCCGGCTGGTCGATCCAGTGGCCCCATCGATTTTCGTCGGTGTGGAGGAAGTCCTTGCCACGAAGATCGAAGTAGAGGTCGAAGACGACGTAGTAGATGGCGAGGCACTGGAGGGCCAGCGGGATCATGAGGAACCCGCCATTGGTCCAGAGCTGGAGGACCTGCTGGGTGAAATCGGCGGTCAGCATGGGGTGCGGGGAGGGGGGGTGAGGGCGGGAAGGTTCAGGCGGCGACCGGTTCGGGGGAGCCGGCGAGGCTGAGGTCGAGATCCGGTTGACGGGATCGGATGGCGGCGACGCCGTTGCTGAAGGCGGTGGAGATCTGTTCCATGTCACCCATGACTCCGTTGACCCGACGGGAGAGGTAGCCGTAGAGGAGGAGGGAGGGGATGGCGACGATGAGGCCGAACTCGGTGGTGATGAGGGCCTCGGAGATGCCGGACGAGAGGGATTTGGCATCGCCGGTGCCGAAGAGGGTGATGAGGTTGAAGGTGGTCATCATGCCGGTGACGGTGCCGAGGAGGCCGAGGAGCGGGGCGACGGCGGCGGTGACGGAGATGAAGGAGAGGCCGCGTTCGAGCCTGGGCTGCACTTCGAGCATGGTTTCGAACATCATTTCGTCGAGGACCTCCTTGGGGAGTTTGAGGTTGTGGATGGCCTCGTTGAGCATGCGGGAGGCGGGGCTGGTATGGGTGCGCAGGGTTTTTGCGGCTTCGCTGGCCTTGCCCTGACCGAGGAGGGCGAGGACCTCACGGAGCACGGTCTTGGGGAGGCGTTTGACACTGGAGAGTTCCCAGAGTTTGAAGAGGGCCATGACGACGGCGGCGGCGCCGAAGCCGAGGATGGGGAACATCCAGAGGCCGCCCTTCTGGATATGCTCGCCGAGGGATTCCTTGCTGGTGACGATGGCCTTGGCTTTGCCGAGGGTGGGGTCCACGGGGAGGGGTCCATCGCCGGCGGCGATGAAGCCGGCGATGGCGGGGATTTCGGTGCGGGAGAAGACGGTGATCTTCGGGTGCTCGGCGGCGCCGCGCTCGACGAGACCGGCTTGTTTGCCATCGGCGGTACGGAAGTAGGAGAGGGGACCGAGGAGGGCGAAGGTGCCGGGCTCGACGGAGCCGTCGGGAAGGATGGCGCGGCCGTCGAAGCGGGCCCCGCCGAGCCGGGCGAGGAGCCGTTCGAAGCCGAGGTCGAGGACGGCGACCTTGGAGCGGAGGACCTCTTCGCGGGGAAGGTCGGGATTTTCGGCGAGGTTGAGGAGGTGGGTGAGTTGCCTGCCGTAGATCTGGATTTCGCTGGAGTCGATGGTGGAGTTGAGGCGGCTGGTGTAGTCGGTGAGCAGCGTCGAGATGTAGTCGATCTCGTCTGCGCGCATCTTCTCCTCGGTCTCGAGATTGCGGAGATCCACGCTGCGATTGTCGGCGAGGCGTTGGAGGCGTTCGGCTTCGCGGCGTTTGGCGAGGAGTTCGGTTTCGGCTTCCCGGAGGGCGACGGCGAGGGGGATTTTGGCGGCGGTGATCTGGTCGCGGAGGCGGGAGAGTTCCTGCTGGGCTTCGACCAGTTGGGCACGTGCGGGTGCCGGAGAGAGGGGGCCGGAGGCGGTTTGCGCCTGGAGGGAGGCTGCCGCCAGGCAGAGGGAAGTGAGGGTGAGGAGCTTCTTCATGAGCGGGAACGTGGGTTGGACAGGTCGGGGGGGGCGGAGGTCGGGACGGATCAGCGGACCGCCAGCCTGGCGGGAAGGGACACGAATGCGGGTTGCTTCTCGTTGCGTTGGACGGCGATGGCGTCGGCAATGCGGAGTGCGGCCGGGCCTTCGGCGCGCGTCCAGGTCCAGCCGTCGGCGGAAGGTTGTCCGAAGCCCGCGTACTGGGCGCTTGGATCGCTGAAGTAGGCGATGCCGAGGCCGAAGTAGAGGGTGCGGACCTCCATGGAGCGACCGGGTTCGACTTCACGCACCTCGCTGACCAGGGACGGGGTGGAGTTGAACCGGTCGAGCTGGGCGAGGAAGGCGACGACCGTCTGCAGGCGCTGGGAGACGGGGAGGGGATTGGGTCGGCCGGCGGCGGGAAGGCGCATGAGGACGGGGCCGAGTTCGGTGCGAAGGTGGGGTGGAAGGGCGGGAACGAGGGAACGCATCGCATTCTCGAACCGGTCGATGGCCTCGTTGAAGATCACCACCTGGGTCTTCGAGGCGGCGATCTTCTCGAGGAGTTCCGAGCGGGCCTGCTCGGTGCCGGACGACGCGTCGTCGAGGGTGGAAAGCCGGCTGGTGAGGAGTTCGATTTCCTGGGTGGAAACGGCGAGGGCATCGGCGATCGCCTGCTGTTCGCGGGCCCAGGCATTACGTTCCTCGGAGATGGTGGCCTTGACGTTGGACCATTCCTTCCAGAGGTTGCGCACCTCCTCGATGGGCGAGGTTGCGTGGGAGGACAGGGCGGCAGCGGTGACGAGGGAGCACAGCAGGAGACGGAATGGCGACTTCATAGGGGCTTGGGGCGTGGGAACGACAGTTGATGGTGATCATTGAGGAACGGACACGCCCGCCGGCATCCGTGCCATCGAGGGTGCGCGCACCGGCTCATGCTCCAGGGGATTCCCCGGGCTGATCCCGGAGAGAAGCACTGCCGCCCAGCGCAACCGCCATCCGCCTAGCACCCACTGTGCCAGAGTTCCCCGGTGTGGGTCCGCAAGGGCGGCCAGGCTTGTCGTCCCCCAGAAACCAGCTGCCCGCACTCCTCGAACTCCGTTCACGATGGATGAGGAACAGGGCTGGGCGGGACCGGAACGGGGCAGGCGGGGCCGGACGGGGCGAAAAGTGGTCAGCCTGTGCACAAACACCCGCCGACTGATCAAGAACGAACCAATCCACCATCCGGCCGGCTGCCAAGGAAGCATGAGCACTGCTCATGCCAGCGGTCTGTTGGAATTCATCCAGGGGCCGGAACGGTGACGGATGCCAATCCATTCATGGCTGAGTCGAGGATGAACTCACGGATGGATCGGTTTCAGGCATGGCAGGGATGCCTGACTCCGTAATGTGTCGCCTGAAACGGCCAGGCGGCCGGCCTGGGGAAGTGACAGGAACCGGGGCGCATCGCCTGGCATGCCCGGTGCTAGGTGCGGTGCGCCGGGGCGCGGCTCCTCCGATTCCCGATCCCCCCGAGTGAGTCGAGGAGTGTTGCGGCGCAGGACGCCCGACGCACCCCGGAAACTCCACAACATGAATCCCACCAACAACTCACTACTACGTTCCATTCGTGCCCTGCTGGTCCTGGGGGTTCTCACCCAGACGCCGGATCTGATCCTGGATGCCAAAGCGCAGCGGACCGGAGAGGGCAGCACCACGGCCAGCAGCGACATGGAGGGCGCCGCCGGGGAAGTGGAAGCTTTGGAGGCGATGGGAGGCAGTGACCCGACCTTCATCCTGCCCACGACGCCGGTGGAAAGCGTCATCGGCTTCAACAAGTCCATTCTGGACACGCCCCGGTCCGTGACCGTGTTAAGTGCCGAACTGCTTACCGCCGCCGGGGTGGAGCACGTCGAGGACCTGTACCGTGTCGCGCCCAGCACCTACACCAACTTCCGGTTTGGTCTTCAGGGCGGCATCAACGTGCGCAACCAGTCCGGAGACTACTATTTCCGGGGCATGAAGAAGCCCGATCCCCAGGGGAATTACCGGACCATTTTCACGGCGTTCGACTCGATCGAGGTGGTGCGCGGGCCGGCGTCCCCGATCTTCGGCGGCGGGCGGATCGGCGGCTATCTCAACTTCAACCCGAAGACCGCGCGGAGCGTGACGGGGAAGTACATGGAGTCGAACGAGGGCAAGCTGAGCATGACGATCGGCTCGTGGGACAAGCGGGTGGCGCAGGCGGAATACGGCGGGCCGGTGAAGGTCTTCGGGTCCGAGCGGAAGGCGGGATTCTACTTCTACGGGTTCTTCGAGGATTCGGGATCCTATTACGAGACCAACTTTGACAAGCACCTCGTCGGTCAGCTGGCGGTGTCGGCGGACATCAACGATGTGTGGCGGGCTGAGACCGGCATTGTGATTCAGGACTCCCGCGGCGGACTCAACGGCGGGGTGAACCGGGTGACCCAGGACCTGTTCACACAGGGCAAGTACTGGAGCGGAGGGTTCTCTGTGCCGCTGGACGCGAACGGGGACGGGAAGATCTCGGACCGGGAGTTGTTTGCGTCACGGCGGGCTGACGCTGCGTACAACCCGATCTTCGTCAACTTCGGCACCGTCACGGGAACGCCGACATTCAAGCAGGAGGTGGACGAGACAGGGCGGCCGATCGGGCCGGTGCGGCGGGTGGACACCGGGGCGGTCATCGGTTCGGGGGCGGCGGCGCTCACCAATCTGCCCGAGCCCTGGCAGCTCGACTACGATTCGTGGGAACTGGTGGACTACAACTTCCGGAGGACGCTGGGAGAGGACTTTTACGACGCCACCATCTTCGACGTGTACTTCGACGTCATCAACGACGTGAACCCCGAACTCACGATGAAGAACCAGATGTACTTCCACACCTATGATCAGGTGAAGGACGGGAGGAACCCATTCTCGCAGATTCAGAGGCCGACGACGTTTGAGAACAAGTTCACGGTGTCGCACGAGGCGGACTGGCAGCCGGACTGGTTGCAGGGGACTTTCCTGGCGTCGGTGAACGGGCGTTACACGGACACCTACCGGGAAAACACGACCAACTCCGACTACGACCAGCGGCGGGACCTGATGTCGGGGCCGAACGGGGGATTCAGCCCGAACGACACCTTCTACAGTTTTCTGGACCGGCGCGGCCTGGACGGCAGTGCCATCACGCGGATCAACGATTCGCAGTACTGGGAGGCGGGGGTGGGAATGCTGACGGACCAGACCCTGCTGGAGAAGGTGAATTTCATCGTGGGCGGCCGGTTCGACTATGTGGACGGGCGGTACTACGAACCGCCCGGTGTATTCAAGGGCAAGAATGCGGCCAACTTCGGGTTGACCGAGAACATCGAGAACCGGTTGAGCACGACGCCGGTGGAGGCGAGCGGGAACGATCATGACTTCTCCTGGAGTGCCAGCATGAGCTATCTGGCGCCGTACAACCTGCGGCCCTATGTCACGGTGGCCCAGCAGGCGGCGCTGCTGGTGGACACGTCGGATGCGTCGATTGCGCCCAGCAGTTGGAACCGGGGTCCCTATGCCAGGTCGGAAATTGTGGAGGTGGGGTTGAAGGGAACCTTCCTTGACAACCGGCTGTTTGCGGCGCTGGCGTACTTCGAGCAGAACCGGACCTCATTCTCGCTGGACGACGGCGTGGAATCGGTGGACGCGACGGTGAGCCGCGGGATTGAGTTCGAGGTGCGGTACGCCCCGACCCGGAGTGTCAGCATCGTGGGATCGGCGGTGTTCAGCCGGGCGAACTTCCTTTCCGGGGGGAGCCAGCAGGTCAATGGCCGGTACGTGGGCTTCTCGGACGTGATCGATCCGGCGACGGGACAGGTCATCGTGCCCGCGGAGGCGTTCGGGTGGGGTGGCAAGCCGCAGGTCAACATTCCGCACGGCGGCATTTACAGCGAGGTGCCGGGGATCCCGGACCGGATTTTCAACCTGTTTGCGACTTACACGCACAGCAGCGGGTTCGGGGCGGGCTTCGGGGTGAGTCACCAGGGTGGATTCGCGGCGGATCGGACGCTGATATGGAACCTGCCGGCGGCGACGACGCTCAACTCGACCCTGTTTTACAACAAGGGTCCGTGGCAGGCGAAGCTGGACCTGAACAACCTGACCAACGAGCAGTATTTCGTCCGCGGTGCGAACGCCGGGATGATGGTCGGGGTGCGACAGCCCTTCAATGTCGAGGCGACCCTGGCGCGGACCTTCTGAGAGGCGGGAATGCAGGGAGATCCACCGATGGACGCCGAGGAACGGAGAACCGGGTGGAACTGCATGAGCGCGGAACTGACCCAAGCAACTGGCGAGAGCCGATCTGGAACATCCATGAGAAGCACCGAACGGAGTACGAACGTGAAGACAACAGGAACCGGCCTCGACCGGCGTGAGTTCCTGGCGACAGGAACACGGGCCGGGATGGCCGGAGCGGTCCTGATGGCCGGACATCGAATGGGGGCCCGGGCGCAGTCCGGGGCAGGGCGGGGTGGCGGTTCGGAACTGCACTATCTCCCGGCGACGGTGATGGCGTCCATGATCCGGCGGCGCGAGGTCTCCGCCCGGGAGGCCGTGGACGCGTGCATCCGCCGGATCGAGGCGGTGAATCCGAAGCTCAATGCGCTGGTGATGGCGTGTTACGATCGGGCCCGGGCCGAGGCGCGGATGGCCGACGAGCGGCAGGCGCGGGGGGAGAGACTTGGGGCGCTGCATGGGGTGCCGATGTCCTTGAAGGACTCGATCGACAGCGAGGGCGTGGTGACGACGGGTTGCACGCTGGGGCGGAAGGGGTTCGTACCCGGGAAGGACGCCACCGTGACGGCGCGGTTGCGTGCGGCGGGGGCGATCCTGGTGGGGAAGACCAACACGCCTGAATTCACGATGGGCTCATTCACGGACAACCTTGTCTATGGGCGGACCAACAACCCCTATGACCTGACACGGATTCCCGGGGGGAGCAGCGGTGGGTCCGGGGCGATCGTGGCGGCGGGCGGGGTGCCCTTTGATCTGGGTTCAGACACCGGGGGAAGCATCCGATCGCCATGCCATTACAACGGCGTGGCCGGGATCAAGCCGACCAACTGCCGGGTTCCGAGGACGGGTCACATTGTGGATCTGCACGGGATCTTCAACCGGCGCACCCAGATCGGGCCCCTGGCACGGACCGTGAGCGACGTGGACCTTGTGCTGCGGATCATCATGGGTTCCGACGACGTGGACACGCATGTGACTGATGTTCCGCTGGGCGGGACAGCGGATGTGAAGCTGAAGGGTCTGCGGGTGGCCTTCTATACGGACACGGAAGGGTATCATCAGCCGCGGCCGGAGACGGTGGCGATGGTGAAGCGGGTGCTTGGGGGGTTGGAAGGTGAGGTGGCATCGATCACGGAGAGTGCGCCGCCGGCCATTCCGGAGGGGATTGCGATCATGCAGAAGGCGAGGGCGGCCGGGGGTGGCAGTCACATCCAGCGGACAGCGAAGCGATGGGGTACGGAGACGCTGTATCCGACGGTCCAGGCGCGAGTCACTGGCAAGACCTCCACGGCGGCTGAGTTCACGCATCTGCTGGAGGAGCAGGATCGCATCCGGCAGGAGCAGGCGAGGTGGTTCAGGGATTACGACGTGATCGTCTGTCCGACCCAGGCGTATGGGGCGCCTCTGCATGGGGCGCCGAACCCGGGTTCATCGAGCTACCGGACCATCTACAACCTGAATGGATGGCCGGCCGGGGTGGTCCGGGCGGGGACTTCGCCCGAGGGCATGCCGATGGGGATCCAGGTCATTGGGCACCCGTGGCGCGAGGACGTCGTCTTCGCGGTGATGGCGGCGATCGAGTCCATGACCGGAGGTTGGAAGGCGCCGGCGATTTAATCCGAACCCATGAATTCCATGACATCCAAAACCAAGGCGGGCCGCGAAGCGGTCCTGAACGGGAGAGCGGGTACGGGTAGCGGGCGCGGGTGGCGCCGGCGGACCTTTCTCAAGTCGAGCGCCGGGCTGGCGATGGCTGCGGGGGTGATGGCCAGTCCCCGGCTTCGGGGCTCGTTGACCCCGGCGGGTGACGTGCCCTTGATCGAACTGTCGGCGAAGCAGCTTGCGGAGAAGATCCGGCGCCGGGAAGTCACTGCGCGGGCGGCGGTGCAGGCGTATCTGGACCGGATCGAGGAGGTGAATCCGAAGATCAACGCGGTGGTGACGCTCTGCGCCGACCGGGCACGGCTGGAGGCGCGGAGGGCGGACGAAGCGCTGGCGGCGGGGAAGGTGATGGGACCACTGCACGGGGTGCCGTTCACCATCAAGGACTCCCTGGAGACGGCCGGGGTGGTGAGCACCTCGGGAACGCTGGGTCGGGCACTGTATGTGCCGGAGAAGGATGCGACGGTGGTGGCGCGACTGCGGGCGGCCGGGGCGATCCTTCTGGGCAAGTCGAACACGCCGGAGTTCACGATGGGCGGAGGGTCCCGGGGCACGGCGAATCTGTTGTTTGGACAGACTTACAATCCGTACAACCTGGCGCATTCGCCGGCGGGGAGTTCCGGGGGGGCGGGGGCGATTGTGGCGGCGTGCGGGGCGGCCTTCGACATCGGGAGCGATCTTGGGGGAAGTGTTCGCGGACCGTGTCATGCCAACGGCATTGCCGGAATCAAGCCGACCTCGGGGCGGACACCGCGGACGGGGCATGTGCCCGGATACGGAGGACTGTTTGATTCGTGGCAGCAGCTTGGGCCGATGGCGCGGCGGATGGAGGACATCGAGCTCTTGATGCCCATCATCTGCGGCGAGGATCTCGATGATGCGTTTTGTTATGACGTCCCGATGGGAGATCCCGGGAAGGTGGCGGTGGGGCGGCTGCGGGTGGCGTATTACACGGACAACGGAGTGGCGCCGCCGATTCCGGAGATTCGCCGCCTGGTCCGGGACGCGGCGGGCTGGCTGGGGGAGGCCGGGGCGTGGGTTCAGGAGGACATCCACCCGAACTATGTCGAGCAGCACGAATTGTTCACTCAGGCGCGGGAAGCCGAGGGCGGGGCGTGGCAGGAGCGGTTGCTGAAGCGGTACGGCACCGCGGTGGCGGATCCCGGGCTGCGGGCGCGGATCAGCGGGAAGTACGCAACGACACCCGATCTTATCCGGCTGATGGAGGAAGTCGATCTGGCCAGGAGCGGGATGCTGCAGTGGATGCGGAACTATGACGTGGTGCTGTGTCCGGTGAGTCCTTACGCGGCGGCGCGTCTGGATAACCCTCCTCCGAGGAATGTGAATTACACGCGGCACTACAACGTGTCGGGGTGGCCGGCGGCGGTGGTGCGGGCGGGCACGAGTCCCGAGGGATTGCCCCTGGGCATCCAGGTGGTGGCGGCCCCGTGGCGGGACGATGTGGCGATGGCGGTGGCCCGGTTCATCGAGGACCGGACCGGCGGCTGGAAGAAACCCAATCTCTAAGACCCCCCAACATGATTCCCTCCGAATTGCAGACCTCTGAAGGGCCCACAGACAGCGCCTCACGAAGCGCGACGACGGGCTCCGTGGCGCGGTCCAGTCGCCGGCGGTTCCTGGCAACCGCGGGGCGCTGGGTGGCGCCTACGGTGGCCGTGATGACAGCACGGGCCGCTTCGGCTTCGACCGGCGTGCGTTACCTGGCCTCGAAGCACAAGACCGATGTTCTGACCGAGAGTTCCGCCACGCGGCTGGCCGAACTGATCCGGGAGAAGAAGGTGTCGGCGGTTGAGCTGGTGAACGCCTACATCGAGCGGATCGAGCGGGTGAATCCGCACCTCAACGCCGTGGTGACGAAGTCGTATGAGCGGGCGCTTCAGGAGGCGCACGCGGCGGACACGGCGCTGGCGCAGGGAAGGTTACTCGGACCGCTGCACGGGGTGCCGATGACCGTGAAGGATTCGATCGACACTGCGGGCGTGCGGACGACCTGGGGGACGCTGGGGCGGTTCGATCATGTGCCTGACAAGGACGCGACCGTGGTGGCGCGGTCCCGGGCGGCGGGGGCGATTCTGTTGGGGAAGACCAACACCCCTGAGTTCACGATTGGGAGCGGTTCCTACTCGGTGGGCACGTCGATGAACCTGGTGTTCGGATTGACGCGCAACCCATACGACACGCGACGCAGCGCGGCGGGGAGCAGCGGCGGCGCGGGGGCGATCGTGGCGGCGCACGGGACCGGGTTCGACATCGGGAGCGACTTTGGCGGGAGCATCCGGTCTCCATGCCACAACAACGGGATTGCGGGCATCAAGGCCACGGCGGGGCGGGTGTCACGGACGGGTCATTCCGTGGACTACGGTGGGATCTACGACAGCCAGCAGCAGCTTGGACCGATGGCGCGCCGGGTGGAGGATTTGATCCTGCTGACTCCCTTGATGGCCGGGCCGGACTCGCTGGACGCGGCGCTGGTGCCGGCGCCGTTCCGGGATGCGGCGGCGGTGGATCTGAAGGGGTTGAAGGTCGCGTTCTTCTCCGATGTCGAGGGGCATCACAAGTCGACGCCGGAGACGGTGGCCACCGTGACCCGCGCGGCGCGGGCATTGCAGTCGGCGTGCCGGTCGGTCGAGGAATCGGCTCCGGACGAGTATGTGGCCATCTGGGCGCTGTATCCGAAGCTGCGGTTTGCGGACAGCAGCCAGTGGATCAAGCGGATTGCGGACCGGGTGGGAACGAACTTTCCGGCGGCCGGGCGGCGGTTCGACGGGCCGATGCTGACGGTGCCCGAGCTGAGTGCGTTGATCGAGGAACGGGACCGGCTGAAGCGGAAGTATCTCCAGTGGTTTCAGAAGTACGATGTCCTGATCTGTCCCACCAACGCCTCTCCAGCCCGAGTGATCGGTGAGGACGCAGCGCCCGGAGCCGGTTACACGACGATCTACAACCTCACCGGCTGGCCTTCGGTGGTGGTGCGTTGCGGGTCGGCCGGTGAACTGCCGATCGGACTGCAAGTGGTGGCGAGGCCGTTCCGGGAGGACGTGGCCTTTGCGGTGGCGGAGCACCTCGAGTCCGTGTTTGGCGGATGGCGGCCCCCGGCGATTTGAACCCTTAGGAACACCCATGACCCAGACCCTTGAATCCCCTGTCCGGCGTGCGCGGAGCCGTCGTGACCTGTTTCGAACCCTTCCCGGCATGATGGCCCTGGCGGCCACGGCCGGGGGCGCACGGGCGGCCCGTGCGGTGACCGGCCTGCCATCGGGTCCGGCGCGCAAGCATGACGGCGATCTCACTGCGATGTCGGCGATGGCGCTGGCGAAGGCGATCCGGCGGAAGGAAGTCTCGGCGGAGGAGGCGGTGCGGGCGTATCTCGGCCGGATTGAGCGGGTGAACCCGTCCATCAATGCCGTGGTGACCCTGTGCGCGGACCGGGCGTTGCTGGAGGCGCGACTGGCGGACGAGCGGCTGGCGAAGGGCCTGCCGGTGGGGCCGCTGCATGGCGTGCCCATGACGATCAAGGACTCCCTCGACACGGCGGGGGTTCGAACGACTGGCGGCACCCTGGGGTGGTTGACCCGGGTGCCGGACCAGGACGCCACGGCGGTGGCGCGATTGCGCGCCGCCGGGGCGATCCTGCTGGGGAAGACCAACACACCGGAGTGGACGTTGGGGAGCCCCGGGCTGCGCGGACTGGGGACCACGGTCAACGTCCTCTTCGGGGTCAGCCGCAATCCCTACAACCCGGCGCGCTCCTGTGGTGGAAGCAGCGGCGGATCGGGGGCGATCACCGCCGCGTGCGGGGCCGCCTTCGACATTGGGAGCGACTTTGGCGGCAGCATTCGGAATCCGGCCCACTGCAACGGTGTGGCGGGGATCAAGCCCACCTCGGGGCGGGTGCCGCGGACCGGGCACGTGGTCGGGTTCGGCGGGGTGTACGACAGCTATCAGCAGTTGGGGCCGCTGGCACGGTGGGTCGAGGACATCCATCCCATTCTCTCGATCATCTCCGGTCCGGACGACGACGACGCGGCGATTGCGCCGATGCCGATGGGGGATCCGGCGACGGTGAAGGTCGGGGCGTTGCGGGTGGCGTTCTTCACTGACGTGAATGGATACCACGGACCGAGTGCCGAGACGGTGGCCATGGTGCGGTCGGCGGCGAAGGTGCTGCAGGAGGCGGGGTGCGTGGTCGAGGAATCCGCCCCGTCGGGATACCTCGAGACCTACGCCCTGCTGCCGCAGGTGCGGGATGCGGACGGCGGGGCCTGGCTGGGCCGGGTGAACCGCCGGGTGGGCACGCATCCGCCGTCTCCGGGGCGGGTGTTCGACGGTCCGATGCGGTCGGTGCCGGAATTCGAGACCCTGCTGGAGCAGCAGGACGAAATGCGGTCCCGGCTGCAGACCTGGTTTTCGAGGTACGACCTGCTGGTATGTCCGACCGACGCCTCGCCGGCGCGGGTGATTGGCGAGCGGGCGCCGGCGACCACCAGTTATCGGAGCCTGTTCAATGTCACCGGATGGCCGGCCTTGATTGTCCGGGCCGGGACGTCACCGGAGGGCATGCCGCTGGGTTTGCAGATTGTGGCGCGGCCCTGGCGTGAGGACGTGGCCGTCGCGGCCGGCCTGCATCTGGAGGCGGCGATGGGCGGCTGGACCCGGCCGGGACTGCTGGCTGGCTGACATGGAATCCGTACTTCGCCGAGCGGGCCTGAAGGCGTGCCGGCAACTCTTCCTCCCAAGACCCTAAAAAACACAATCCCTGCATGAAGCCCAACTCACTCCTCCTGGCCGGCCTGTTGATGGCCGTCGGACCGGTCGCCCCGGCGGCGCATCGGTTCGATCTGGCCACCGCCACCATCGCCGACATTCAGAAGGCCATCGACCACGGGGCGTTGTCCTCGGAGAAGCTGGTCGAACTGTATCTCGCCCGGATCGATGCCTATGACCGGAAGGGACCGAAGATCAATTCGGTCATCACCATGAATCCGAAGGCCATCGAGGAGGCCCGGGCCCTGGATCGCGAGCGGCTTGAGACGGGACGCCGGTCGCCGCTGCATGGGATCCCGGTGGTGATCAAGGACCTGATCGACATGGAGGGGTTGCCGACCACGGCGGGATTCACACCGTTCGGCAGTCCGATTCCCGAGCGGGATGCGGGGGTGGTTGCCCGGGTGAAGGCGGCGGGCGGGATCATTCTGGCCAAGGTGGCGACGGTGAACTGGTTTGGGAACGACGGGTTCAGCACGACGCATCCAATCGGGGCGACGCTGAATCCCTACAACGCGCTGCATCAGCCGGGCGGTTCCAGCAATGGAACAGGCGCGGCGATCGCGGCGTACTTCGCCGCGGTGGGGATCGGGACGGACACCGGGGGATCGGTTCAGAACCCGGCGGCCTACTGCAGTCTGGTGGGGATGGTGGCGTCGCAGGGATTGAGCAGCCGGACGGGCATCGTGCCGCGCGGACCGACTCATGACCGGGCGGGTCCGATGACCCGGAGTGTGTATGACACCGCGGTGCTGCTGGCGGCGATGTCGGGCTGGGACGCGGAGGATCTGGACACCTACCAGGGCATCGGGCACTTCCCGAAGTTCGAGTGGGTGAGCCAGTTGACGAGGACGAATCTGGTAGGACTGCGCATCGGGGTGCTGCGGGAGATGGTCAGCACGGCCCCGGAAGATGCGCCGGCCCGGGTGCTGTTTGAACGGGCGGTCGAGGACTTGAGGAAGGGCGGGGCGCAGATTGTGGATCCGGTGCTGACCGGCATCGACATCCGGCATCAGTCGTCGGGGGCGGTCAGCAGTGTGGCCAGTTACGAGATGATCTCCTCGGGGGACGTGTATCTCAGCCGGCTCGGGCCCAACCGGCCGTACAAGACGATGGCCGAGTTCATCGCGAAGGTGGGTCCGGAGAAATTCAGCGAGCGGTATGTCAACGGGCTGACGCTGCCGCCACCGGACGAGACGGAGGATTTCCACGCCCGGTTCCGGGCCCGGAAGGCGGTTCGCGACCTGATCGAGGGATTGATCGACCGGCACGACCTGGACGCCTTCGTGCTGCTGTACCGCTCGACGCCTCCGCTGGCGAACGCGCCGTCGGGTCCGGCGGCGCCGGTGGTGCCGTCGCTCAACAACCTGACCTCCACCACCGGGTTGCCGGGGATCATCATGCCGGGCGGCTACACGAGCGACAATCTGCCGGTGGGAATCCAGTTCGTCGGGAAGATGTTCGACGACCTGAAGCTGCTGCGGGTCGCCCACGCGTACGAGCAGGTCAGCCGGCGCCGGAAGACGCCTGAGAGCACCCCGCCTCTGCCGGGTGAGTCGTTCGAGTACAACAACCTCAATCTCTCCCGGCGATGAGCGATACCATCTTGCGGAAGACGGGCGGAATCGGGCGGCTGGGCCTGATGGCGGGTCTGGCGCTGGCGGTGTTGGGGCCTCGGGAGGGGCTGGCTGAAGTGGACCTTTCGACGGCCACCATCGCCGACCTGCAACGGGCGATGGACGCCGGGACACTGACCTCGGAGCGGCTGGTCCGGTTGTATCTCGCGCGCATCGAGGCCTACGACAAGAAGGGGCCTGCTCTGAACACGGTGCTGGCTTTGAATCCGAGGGCGGTTGAGATCGCCCGAGAACTCGATGCCGAACGGCGCGAGAAGGGGCCGCGGTCGCCGCTGCACGGGATTCCGATCCTGGCCAAGGACGTCTTCGACACGGTCGAGATGCCCACCAGTGGCGGGTTCAAGCCGATGGCGACTTCGCAGCCGGTGCGCGACTCGTTCGTCATCGCCCGGTTGCGCAAGGCGGGCGCCATCATCCTGGCGAAGCTGAATCAATCCGACTGGTACGGTGTGGCGCCCACGGGTGGCAGCACCCTTGGGGGACAGGTGCTGAGTCCGTACAATCCCCGGAAGTTTGCCGGGGGTTCGAGTTCGGGAACGGGCGCCGCGATGGCCGCCTGGTTCGGCACGGTGGGCCTCGGGTCCGACACCGGCGGATCGATCGTCATCCCGGCCACCCTCAACAACAACGTCGGCATCTCCTCGACGCACGGGCTGGTCAGCCGGACCGGCATGATGTGGAGCTCGCCGATGCAGGAGAACGGGGGGCCGATGGGAAGGTCGGTGTACGATTGCGCGGCGGTGCTGGACGCGATTGCCGGGTTCGATCCGGCGGATCTGGTGACGCTGCAAAGTCTGGGGAAGATCCCGGACCAGCCCTACACCTCGTTCGTTTCGGCGGAGGGATTGGTGGGTGCCCGGATCGGGGTGTTGCGGGAGATGTTTCGGAGCGGCGAACAACACCGCGAGGGACTGGCACTGATGGACCAGACCCTGGCGGATCTTCGGGCCGGCGGGGCCGTGTTGGTGGATCCGGTTCGCACCGGGATTCATTTGATCGAAGCCCAGGTGCACGCCGGTTCGGCCACCTTCGAGAGGGCCTTTGCCATCGACCACTATCTCGCCGGACTCGGTCCCAATGCACCGATCCGATCGGTGAAGGAGATGATTGAAAAGGGCGGCGACATCGTGAAGCCGACCATCATCGAGGCGGCGAAGATCGAGTCGCTGGACCATCACAAGGAGCTGTTCGCCGCGATCCGGCAGAAGGACATGATCCGCAGCGCGCTGGTGGGGTTGATGGACCAGTTCCGGCTGGATGCGCTGGTCCTGCCGTTCCGGACGATGATCACCGAGGAGATTCCGGTGGGAACCAACCGGCCGCCGGACATCCGGAACAACCTCAGTTCCTACACCGGTCTTCCCACGATCATCGTGCCTGGCGGCTTCTTCCCTTCGGACGGCATGCCGTTCGGGGTGCAGCTCCTCGGCAGGCCGTTTTCGGAGCCCACGCTGATCCGGGTCGCCTCGGGGTACGAGGCACGGACGCGACATCGCCGGGCCCCGGCGAGCACGCCGCCGCTGGCGGGGGAGATCCTGGCGTATTGAAGACCTTGCGAGCGGGATCCCGAAGATCATGAGAACCCTTCAACGAACGTGGGCGGTGTGGGGGCTCGCCTGTGCGGTGGGCGCGGGCGCCTGGCTCCCGGCTGGAACGGCGCTGGCGGAGGAGTTGCCGAGGGTGGCGCTCTTCACCACCGGCGGAACGATCCAGAGCAGGGGCGATCACCGCCAGAAGCTGACGGAGTACAGCGACAGCCGGGTGACTCCCATCGAGCTGCTGGAGGATCTGCCGGAGCTGCGATCGCTGGCCCGGATCGAGTTGACCGAGATCAGCAACATCGGCAGCGGGAACATGACGACCGAGCTGATGCTGCGCCTGGCGCGCGGTCTCAACGCGGCGCTGGCGCGGCCCGGTGTGGCCGGGGCGGTGGTGACGCACGGGACGGGGTCCCTGGAGGAGACGGCGTACTTCCTTCATCTGACCGTGCGATCGGACAAGCCGGTTGTGGTGGTCGGTGCCATGCGCCCGTGGTCCGCCATCAGCCGCGACGGTCCGCTGAATCTCTACAATGCCGTCCGGACGGCGACGACACCCGAGGCGAGGGGGCGCGGTGTGCTGGTGTTGTTGAACGACACCATCCATTCGGCCCGGTTCGTGACCAAGGGAAACACCACGCGGGTGGAGACCTTCGTATCGCGGGAGATCGGGCCGCTGGGGTACGCGGATTCCGACCGGGTGGTGTTCTACCGGTCTCCTCTGACGCGGCACACGACACGGTCGGAGTTCGATGTGTCGTCGATCACCAATCTGCCGCCGGTCGAGATCGTGTACGGGTATCAGGAGGCGTCGCGGGTGCCGCTCGACGCGCTGGTGGCCTCCGGGGTGGCCGGGGTGGTGACGGCGGACATGCCGCCGGGCGTGGCGCTGTCCGTGCAGGGTGCGTTGTCGAAGGGCGTCGTCATCGTGCGCAGCGACCGCAAGGGATCGGGTCGCGTGCTGCACACCGAACGTCAGGCCGGACGCGGGATCGTCACGGCGGACAATCTCAATCCGCAGAAGGCGCGGATTCTGCTGCGTCTCGCCCTGAGCCAGACCCGGGATCCCCGGGAACTCCAACGGATCTTCCATGAATACTGAAACTTTCGGACTCCGTGTTGCCGGGGCGCCCATCAGCCGCCGCCGGGTGCTGACTTCGCTGGGACTGGGGGTGCCTGCCGCGGCCGGATGGGCGCGGCAGGCGCTTACCCAGGAGATCCCGCCTGGACTGCCTCCGGGAGTGAAGCTCCCGCACGTCGTGCTGGTTTCTCTCGGGGGCACGATCGCCAGCCGCGGAGACACCCGGCTCAACCTCAACAACTACGGCGGCCCCGGGAACCGCGTGGGCCCCGAAGTCTGGATCGAGGCGCTGCCGGAGCTGGCGAGGATCGCCCGGGTCACCCCTGTCGATTTGCGTCCGCCGGAGGAACCGGCTGGGACGCGGGGCGGGATGACGGCGGATCACCTGTTCAAGGCTGCGGCGAGGATTCAGGGGCTGGCGGACGATCCGGCTGTGGACGGCCTAGTGGTGACGCACGGGACCAACACCATGGCGGAGACGGGGTGGTTGATGAACCTCGTTCTGAACACCCGCAAGCCGGTCGTGTTTGTCGGGGCGCAACGGCCATGGACCGGGATCAGCGGGGACGGTCCGTTGAACCTGTGTGACGCAGTGCGGGTGGCGGCCGCTCCGGCGGCGGCGGGGAAGGGGGTGCTTCACGTGATGAACCAGAACATCAACACCATCCGCGACGTGATGAAGACCAACGCGTACCGGGTGGACACCTTCCGCAGTCCGGACCTGGGCGTGCTGGGATCCGTCGATCCGGACCGGGTCGTGTTCTACATGGAACCTCTTCAGCGGCACACGTACCGGTCGGAGTTTCACCTGGCGCGACTTCCATCGCCGCCGGTGCTGCCGGCGGTGGAAGTGCTGTACGCCTACATGGAATCACCCGGCTACCTGGTGGACGCGCTGGTGGGTCACGGGGTGAAAGGGATCGTGATCGACGGCACCGGGGCGGGCAGTCCCGGGGGCGGCCAGTCCGAGGCCCTCAAGCGTGCCCAGGAGAAGGGCGTGGTTGTGGTGGCCACGGCCCGCACCCGGGGCGGCCGCGTTCAGGACACCCCACGCCGGCGCGAGGCGGGGATTGTGCCCGGAGACAATCTCCAGCCGGAGAAGGCGCGCATCCTCCTTCAATTCGCACTGACCACCCCCCGTTCCCCCGATGACCTCCAACGCATCTTCCGTGAGTACTGAACGCCGGGTCCTCCCGGGACGCCGCCTCCTCATTCTCGTCGCCCTGCTGGGTGGGGCGCTCCTGCCGGGGACCAGCGCGACCCTGGCGGGAACGACCTTCGACCTGTCCCGCGCGACGGTGGCCGACATGCAGGCTGCCATGGGGGCCGGGGCGCTGACCTCGGAGAAGCTGGTGGGGATGTATCTGCGACGGATCGAGGCGTACGACCGGCAGGGACCGTCCATCCGGGCCGTACTCAATCTCAATCCGAAGGCGATCGACACGGCCCGGGCGCTGGATGTGGAGAGGCGGGAACGGGGTCCTCGCGGACCGCTGCATGGGATTCCGGTGATTGTGAAGGACGTGTTCGACACCTTCGACATGCCGACCACGGGCGGGTTCAAGGCGATGGCCGACGCGCAACCGCCGAAAGATGCGTTCGTTGTGGCCAGGCTGCGCGAGGCCGGCGCGATCATCCTGGCCAAGGTCAATCAGAGCGACTGGTACGGGGCGACCGACATCGTGGCCAGCAGCAGCCTCGGGGGATCGAGTCTCAATCCCCATGCGCTGGATCGCACGCCCGGCTGGTCGAGCAGCGGGACCTCGGCGGGGTTGGCGGCATGGTTTTCTCCGCTGGGTCTGGGCAGCGAGACCGGGTTTTCGATCCGGACGCCGACGTCCGACGGCAACCTGTTCGGGCTATCCACGACATCGGGATTAATCAGCCGGGACGGGCAGATGTGGAGCTACATCACGGGCGAGCGGGGCGGTCCGATGGCGCGTTCGGTGTACGACGTGGCGGTGATGCTCGAAGCGATCGCCGGGTTCGATTCGGCGGATTTGTGGACGGCGCGGAGTCTGGGGAAGATGCCGATGCAGCCGTACACGGATTTCGTCGTGACGAACGGGCTGCGCGGGGCGCGGTTGGGCGTGCTGAAGGAGGCGTACGATTTCAGTCCGGTCGAGAACGGGGCGGCGGAGATGTTCGAGCGGGCGTATGCGGCGATGGAGTCGGCGGGAGCGCGACTGGTGCGCGATGTGAGCCTGGGGATCGATCTGCCGAAGTATCTGCGCGAGGGGTCCCCCAGCCGGTTCGAGCGGATTGAGGCCATCAACCGCTATCTCGCCCGCCAGGGCCCGGACGCCAGGTTCAGGAACGTCGGCGAGATGATGGCCAACACGATCCATCCGGTGCGTCCGGAGATCATTGCGGCCGCCGCGAAGCCGCGGGATCTGGACCGCGATCCCGAGTACCGGGCCGTGCTCGAAGCCAAGGAGGCATTGCGGGAGCGGGTGGTGGAACTGATGGATCGATACCGCCTCGACGCCCTCATCTATCCGCACAAGCTGCACGGTCCGCTGGTCATTGGTCCGAGGAGCGCGCCGACCAGCCAGTACACGCCGAATCAGCTCAGCCCGGTCACCGGGTTGCCGGCCTTTGTCGCTCCGGCCGGGTTCACGCCGCAGGAGCTGCCGATCGGCATCGAGATCCTCGGGCGCCCGTGGTCGGAGCCGCAGTTGATCCGGTTGGCGGCGGGTTTCGAGGCGGTGTACCCGCAGTTGCGCCCGCCGGCCAGCACCCCGCCGATCGAGGGGGAGACTTTCACCTACTAACCCGCAGCCAACCTCAACCCCATGAATCCAACGCATCCCATGTCGGAATCCACCCCCGTCCTCGAGAGTGACCTTCCCGCCACCGCCTCCCGATCCGGTTGCCGCCGAACCCGGTCTGAAACCTGGTCACGACGGCAGTTTCTCGCCGCGGGCGCCATGGCGGGCGGTGTGCTGGCCTCCGGGCGCCTGGCCAGTGTGAGCTGGGGCGCGGCACCGTCCGAACTCCTGACGCAGTCCGCCACCGAACTGGCGTCGCGGATCCGGAAGAAGGAGATCTCGTCGGTGGAGATCGTCGAGGCCTGCCTGCGCCGGATCGAGTCGCTGCACCCGATGTTGAACGCGGTGGTGACCGTGTGCGGGGACCGGGCGATGGCGGAAGCGAAGATGGCCGACTCGCGGCTGGCGCGGGGCGACGTTGCAGGACCGCTGCACGGGGTGCCGTTCACGCTGAAGGATTCGATCGAGACGGAGGGGGTGGTGACGACGGCGGGGTCGCTGGGACTGCGGAGCTGGGTTCCCACGAAGGACGCCACGGTGGCGGCGCGGTTGCGGAAGGCCGGGGCCATCCTGCTGGGCAAGACCAACACCCCGGAGTTCACCCTGGGCGGCTTCAACCGGGGGACCTACAACCTGGTCTTTGGCCAGACCAACAATCCCTACAACACCGCGCACACGCCGCGGGGATCGAGCGGCGGGGCGGGGGCGATCGTGGCGGCCTGCGGATCGCCCTTCGACATCGGGAGCGACTTCGGGGGCAGCATCCGGTCCCCGGCCCACGCCTGCGGCATTGCCGGGGTCAAGCCGACGACGGGTCGCGTTCCGCGGACGGGACACTGGCCGGGATACGGGGGGGCGTTTGATTCCTACCAGCAGTTGGGGCCGATGGCGCGATGGATGGTCGATATGATCACCCTCCTGCCGATCGTTTCGGGGCCGGACTTCCGGGATGCCGCGGCGGTGCCGGCGCCGCTGGGGGATCCGGCGAAGGTGGATCTGAAATCCCTGCGGGTGGCGTTTTACACGGACAACGGGGTGGTGACGCCGACACCGGAGACGCAGGCCATGGTGCGGGCCGCGGCGCGGGCGATGAGCGAGGCGGGGGCGATGGTGAAGGAGGATTTTCATGGGGGCGACGCCGAGGGGAACGAGATCCGGCAGAAGCTGACGCGGGCGGACGGGGGGGCGTGGTACCAGCGGTTGCTGGACAAGGCGGGGACCACCGAGCCATCGCCGGGCATCCGGCGGAACCTGACGGGCAACACCATCCCGACCTCTGAGTTCACCGATTACATGGAACGGCAGGACGCCCTGCGCAGCCGGTTGCTGGGGTGGATGAAGAACTACGACATCATCCTGTGTCCGACCAACGCCTTCCCGGCGCCGGCGCATGACCGGCCGGTGCCGCAGTCGGCGGGGTACACCTCGATCTACAACCTGACCACCTGGCCCGCGTGCGTGGTGCGGTACGGGACATCTGCGGAAGGGCTGCCGCTCGGTCTCCAGATTGTCGGTCAGCCATGGCGTGAGGATCACATCTTCGCGGTCGGACAATTCCTGGAAAAGACGGGCGGCTGGAAGGCGCCCTCGATGCTGCTGGCCTCCCTTTGAAACTCCCGAGCCTTCAACCGACGAAACTCTATGAACTCCTCCATTTCCCCCGTAGTGCCCGAATCCCGCCATGTTCCCGCCGCGCGGGGCGTGTCGCGTCGCCAGTGGTTCCAGCCGCGCCGCCATCGCACCCTGGGGGCGGTAGCCGCCGGGCTGGCGATGGCGCCGGCCATCCTCCGAACGGCGACGGCCGCCTATCGGACCTCGACGGATTCGAGCGACGATCCGCTGTTCATGTCGGCGACCAAGCTGGCGCAGTGGATTCGAACGAAGAAGGTCTCGGCCTCTGAGGTTGTGCGGCTGCACATCGACCGGATCCAGAAGGTGGATCCGATTCTGAACGCCGTGGTCATGCCCTGCTTCGACCGGGCGCTGCGCGAGGCGAAGGCGGCGGACGAGGCGCTGGCGCGGGGCGAGATCAAGGGGGCGCTGCACGGGGTGCCGATGACCCTCAAGGATTCCCTCGACACCGAGGGGGTGATTTCCACCGGCGGCACGCAGGGTCGCTCGCACTTCATTCCTCCGCGCGACGCGACCTCCGTTGCCCGGCTGCGTGCTGCCGGTGCCATTCTGCTGGGAAAGACGAACACGCCGGAGTTCACCACGGGCGGCGTGTCCGGGTTGGGCACCACCGCGAACATCCTCTACGGGATGACGCGGAACCCGTACAACCCGCGCTACACGACCTATGGATCGAGCGGAGGCGCGGGGGCGATCGTGGCGGCGGGCGGGGCCTCGTTCGACATCGGGAGCGACTTTGGAGGGAGCATTCGCGGTCCGTCGCATGCGTGCGGGATCGCGGGGATCAAGCCGACCTCGGGCCGCATTCCGCGCACCGGACACATCATCGATTACGGCGGCACCTTCGACTACTACCAGCAGCTCGGGCCCATGGCGCGCCGGGTCGAGGATCTGGTGACCCTACTGCCGATCGTCAGCGGTCCGGACTACATCGACGCCGCGATTCACGACGTTCCGCTGGGCGATCCTGCGGAGGTTGAACTGCCGAGACTGCGGATCGGGTTCTACACGCAGCAGGGTCCGGGGGCGGCCGGCGCCTCGAGCGAAGTGGTGTCGGTGATTCAGGCGGCGGTGAAGGCGCTGTCCGACGCCGGATGTGCCGTCGCCGAGGCCGTGCCGCCCCACATCATGGAGGCGGTCGAGTTGCGGGGCCGGTTGACGCGGGGCGACGGCAATGCCTGGCAGAAGCGGTTGACCGAACGCTACGGGACCATCGTGCCCGGTCCGGCGCGCCGGTTCGACCAGCCGCAGGTTCCCGTGGCGGAGTTCGTGGCGATGCTCGAGCGCCAGGACGCCATCCGGACCGAGATCCTGACCTTCATGGAGAACTACGATGTCCTGATCTGCCCGGTGCGGGCGACGCCGCTCCCACCGATCGGGGATCCGGACGATGTGGGGAGCCTGCCGGGTGCGAGCTTCACCTCGATCTACAACCTGACGGGCTATCCCGCCGGGGTGGTGCGCGGCGGAAGCTGCCGGAACCAGCTTCCCATCGGGGTGCAGGTGGTCGGCCAGCCGTGGTGTGAGCACGTCGTGTTCGCGGCCATGGCGCATCTCGAGAAGAAGCTGGGCGGATACCAAAGGGTGACCCTGTGAGGAGACGATCGGGTACGCGCGCGGACGCGGGTGATGGGCCTGCCGTCCCCCCGATGACGCGGTCTGGCTTGAAGGGGCGACTTTCCTGCATGACCACACAAACCCTCCGGGCCGGGATCGGAGTCGTCATGACGACGTGCTCGATGATGCACGTGGCGTCGGCGGAGGTGCCCTTGCCGAAGATCGCGGTGTTTTCGGGGCCGACGGCGACCATCCAGAACGCCTATCCGCTGATCACCGGGAACAAGGCGCGGCATCAGCACGGGTTGCCGCTGCTGAACGGGCCGGACGGCCGGCCGCTGGCCTTCGACCGGCTGTATGCCCAGCGCCTGGCGGCGCCGGTGACGGTGTATATCGAGGCGTTCTCCGCGCACCCCCTCGAGTCGGATGCGGCGGAGCTGTACGCACCGCCGGACGGTTATCTGGACCGGGACGGCCGGTTTCGGGAGCAGCGGACGGGACCGGACGACCGGCCGGTGTACGCGGTGGAACTGCGGCCGGAGGATGGATTGTATCCGCTGCCCTATGTGGCCCGGCAACGGGACGGGAAGGCGTGGGACGCCGCGGGGGCGTTTCCCGGGGCGCCGTTCGAGCAGACCCGGCAGACCTTTTATCCGGACGGGTCGCGGATCTTCGAGGAGATCGAACGGTCGGGGGGATCGCTCTACGGCAAGGCCGAGTACCACTTCTACCGGCCGGCGCCGTCGGGGGGATATACCAAAGGGCTTCCGGCGGGACGGCGCACGGATCATGGCACCGGCGATGTGCCGCCGGAGCGGCTGGGGCGGGACTTCTTCCGGTACGGCGAGCATCGTGCCGACGCGCCGCGCGGGCGGCTGGCGGTGGCGACGCGGATTGTGCAGGAGGCGATGGCGGGCGGGGAATACGCGGGCGGGATCTGGCTCGAGGGAAGTCCGAACGTCGAGGAGTCGGCCTACTGGTTGAACCTCCTCATCGACACGACGCGCCCGATCGTCTGCCACAGTGCGCAGCGGGCGCGCGGGTATCTGAGCGCCGACGGCGACCGCAACATTGTGGACGGCGTCCAGTACATCCTGTCCGGGCTGTGGGCGGATGAGCGCGGCCGGGACCGCCTGGGCGGGGTGTTGATCGTGGACCAGGTGGTGTTCTCGGCACGCGAGGTGCAGAAGGGCGATGCGCGGCCGGGCGGTTATGTGGCCACCGGCGGGTTCGGCGGGGTGCTCGGGAGCGTCGGCTACGACACCACCATCACCTTCCTCCCGAACCGGCTCCACACCCACCGTTCGGAAGTGCGGATCAGTGCCCTGCCGGAAACGGTGACGGGCGTGCGGCGCGACGGAACGCGGATTGCGACGCGGGCGGTGCGGGTGAAGGACACCGCTGGGAACCTGGTTCCTGAATCGATTCCGAACGTCAGCATTGTGAAGGCATCGCGGTGGCGGGATCCGGATCCGTTCGCGAACGGCGACGACGAGGTCGAGGTGTTGTCACGGATCGAGGCGAACCTTCGGGGTGAAGCCCTGGCTGGGTTCGTCCAGGAAGGGGTGACCGGCGGGGGGCTGACGATGCCGGTGCAGGCGGCGCTCGAGCGGGCGGTGTTCTCCGGGTTCCCCCTGGTCAAGGTGAACCGGGGGAATCCCGAGGGCTTCATGCGGCGGAACGCGAACGATCTCTACATCGAAGGCGGGAACCTGACCGCCACCAAGGCGCGGCTCCTGCTGATGGCCTCGTTGCTGAAGCTCGGGGCCCTGCCTCCGGCGGTGGATCCGATGCGACCGACGGAGGCGGAGCGCCGCGCGATCCTGGGCAGGATTGCGGAGTACCAGCGGATCTTCGACACCCACTGACGTTCCCATTCGATTCCATGAAGCCCGTTCGGAAATTCGTGGTGATGGCCGCCGTGGTGGGGATCGGGGTGGCGGTGTTCTGGGGAGCCCGTTGGGGACTGCGATCCCCGGCACCAGCACCGGGGGCCCAGGGCCCGGCCGTTGGGGCTCCGGCGGCATCCCGACCGCCGATGCGGGTTTCGGCGGTGGTGGTGCGACCGACGCTGCTGGCGGAGGTGGTGACGTCGACGGGTACGCTGCGAGCGGATGAGGGGGTGGAGTTGCAGGCGGAGATCAACGGGAAGGTGGTGGGCATCCACTTCACCGAGGGGTCACGGGTGAAGGCCGGAGACCTGCTGGTGAAACTGAACGACGCCGACCTGCAGGCCTCGCATGCGCGGGTGACATTCCGAAAGGAACTCACGTCGAGGCGGGAGCGGCGGATGGCGTTGCTGCTGCAGGAGGGGATCAGCAACCAGGAGGAGTACGACACCGTGATGAGCGAGCTGGACGTCCTGGAAGCGGACCTGACGCTGATCGAGGCGCAGATTGCCAAGACGGAGATCCGGGCGCCGTTCGATGGCATCGTGGGACTGCGGTACGTGAGCCTGGGCGCCTTCGTGAGCGCGAACACGCGGATCGCCACGTTGCAGAACATCGATCACCTCAAGGTGGATTTTTCGGTGCCCGAGCGGTACGCGGGCCGGATCCAGGTGGGCAGTCCGATCCGGTTTTCGGTGGTCGGATTCGAGGAGCGGTTCCAAGGGGAGATCTACGCGTTCGATCCGCGGATCGAGAGCAGCACGCGCACGCTGCTGCTCCGCGCGGTCTGTCCGAATCCGCGGGGCCGGCTCCTGCCGGGCGCCTTTGCCAGCGTCGAGTTCACGCTGGACCGGCTCGAGGATGCGATCCTGGTGCCGTCGGTGGCGGTGGTGCCGGGCCTGGTCGAGAAGAACGTGTTTGTGGCGGTGGATGGCAGGGCCGAGCGGCGTGCGGTGGAAACGGGCACCCGGACCGAGGTTGCCGTGCAGATCCTTTCCGGACTGAAGCCGGGGGACATCGTGCTCACCTCGGGAATCCAGCAGATGCGGGCCGGCCTCGCGGTCCAGCCGATGTTTGCCAACGGGAACGGCCCTTCGTCATGACCGCCGCCGAGATTGGCATCCGAAGGCCGGTGCTCACGATCGTCATCGCCCTGCTGATCGTCATCGCGGGGATCATCGGGTTGACGCAGCTCGGGGTGCGCGAGTATCCGGCGGTGGATCCTCCGACCTTGTCGATCAACACCTCGTATGTGGGCGCGGCGGCCGAGGTGGTGCAGGCGCAGATCACCGAGCCGATCGAGGAGGCCATCAACACCGTGGCGGGCATCCGGACCCTGACCTCGACGAGCCGCGAGGGCGTGAGCCAGGTCAGTGCGGAGTTCAGCCTCGACACCGATCTGGATGCCGCCGCGAGCGATGTGCGGGACCAGGTGGCGCGGGCGGTGCGGAACCTTCCGCCGGACGTGAACCCTCCGGTGCTCAACAAGGCGCATGCGGATTCGAGTCCGATCTTCGGGATTGCGTTGCGGAGCGAGCGGCGTTCGCAGCTCGAGCTGGGCGCCTACGCGAATGCGCTGAGGGAACGGTTGCAGACGGTGCCCGGCATCGCCTCGGTCGATCAACCGGCCGAGAAGCGGTACGCGATGCGGCTGTGGATGGATCCGGAGAAGATCGCGGCCTACAACCTGTCGCCCGTGGACATCCGGCGGGCGTTGCAGCGGGAGAGCATCGAGCTGCCGTCCGGACGGATCGAGGGCGAGTCGATCGAGCTGCCGGTGAAGACCTTCTCCCGGCTGAACACGCCGGCCGAGTTCAATGCGCTGGTGATCAAGCGCGGCCCCGAGGGGATCGTGCGGTTTCGCGACGTCGGGTATGCCGAGTTGGGACCGCAGAACGAGCGCGGGGCGCTCAAGATGGGGGAGTTTCCGATCGCGGGGCTGTACTTCCGTCCGCAACCCGGGGCCAACCAGATCGAGATTGTGGACGAACTGCATCGGCGGCTGGACCGGGTGCGACGGGAACTGCCGGAGGACATCCAGATGGAGATCGCCTTCGACAACACGCAGTACGTGAGGCGTTCGTTGCGGGAGGTCACCGAGACGCTGGGCATCGCCTTCGTGCTGGTGGTGCTGGTGGTGTTCGCCTTCTTCCGGGAGTGGCGGACCACGCTGATTCCGGTGCTGGCGATTCCGGTGTCGATTGTGGGCGGGTTTGCGGTGATGGCGGCGGCGGGGTTTTCGATCAACACGCTCACGCTGCTGGGGATGGTGCTGGCGATCGGCCTGGTGGTGGACGACGCGATCGTCGTGCTGGAGAACATCTACGCCAAGGTCGAGCAGGGCATGCCGCCGATCGAGGCGGCCATCGCGGGGTTGAGGGAGATCTTCCTGGCCATCCTGGCGACCACGGCCTCGCTGGTGGTGGTGTTCCTGCCGCTGCTGTTCATGGGGGGACTGTCCGGGCGGTTGTTCCGGGAGTTCGGGGTGACCATTGCCGGGGCGGTGGTGATCTCGGCGATCGTGGCATTGACGCTGGCGCCGATGGTGAGTTCGCGGCTGCTGAGGCGGCGGGAACGGCACGGGTGGCTGATGAGGACAACCGAGCCGTTCTTCCAGGCGATCGAGGCGGGGTACGGGCGGCTGCTGGACGGGTTCCTGAGGTGGCGCTGGCTGGGTCTGGCGGTGCTGGTGGGGGCGGCCTTCGCGATTCACACGGTGTTCCAGGTCCTACCCCGGGAGCTGTCACCCCTCGAGGATCGGGGACGCATCTGGGTCCGGGCGACGGCTCCCGAGGGGGTCAGCTACGACTACATGCAGAACTACATGGATGATGTCGCCAAGGCGGTGATGGAGCGGGTGCCCGAAGCGCCGGTGACCATGACCCAGGTGCCCGGGTCGGGGGGGGGGCCGGGAATCCAGGGGGCGATCAACACGGGGTTTGTGCGGTTGTTTCTGACGGACAAGGAAACGCGGAGCCGTTCGCAGCAGGAGATTGCGGCGGATCTTCAGGGGCTGGGAGCGGAGTTCACGGGGGCCCGGCTCAACATCACGCAGGAGGCCAGCATCGGGGAACGGCGCTCGACGCAGAGCGGGGTGCAATTCGTGATCCAGGCGACCGGACTGGAGCCCTTGCGGGAGGTGCTGCCCGCCTTTCTCGAGGCGGCGCGGCGGAGTCCGGTGTTCACCTTCGTCGATGCGGATCTGCGCTTCAGCAAGCCCGAGGTGCAGGTGCGGATCGAGCGGGACAAGGCGCAGATGCTTGGGGTGAGCGCGCTGGACATTGCGGAGGCGCTCCAGGCGGCGTTGAGCGGGCAGCGCTTCGGGTACTTCATTCACGAAGGGAAGCAGTACGATGTGATCGGGCAGTTCACCCGGGATTACCGGTCGAGGCCGCGCGATCTGGGCACCATTGTGGTCCCCACCGCGGACGGTTCGAGCGTGGTGCGGCTGGACAACCTGGTGACCCTCGAGGAGAGCAGCGCGCCGCCCGAGTTGTATCGGTACAACCGGTACAGCGCGGCCACCGTGGCCGGGACCCTGGCCCACGGGCGCACCATGGGCGAGGGGATCGCCGTGTTCGAAGAGGTGGCACGGGCGACCCTGGACGACCGGTTCACCACGTCCTTGACCGGCGGTGCGAGGGATTTCGTCGAGAGTTCCTCGTCGCTCGGCTGGGTGTTCCTCCTGGCGCTGATCCTGATCTACCTGGTGCTGGCTGCGCAGTTCGAGAGCTTCCTCGATCCGTTTGTCATCCTGCTGACCGTGCCCCTGGCCATCGCCGGGGCGCTGCTGGGGTTGTGGATGTTCGGGCAGTCGCTGAACATTTTCTCCCAGATCGGTCTGATCATGCTGATCGGGTTGGTGGCCAAGAACGGCATCCTCATCGTCGAGTTCGCCAATCAGCGCCGGGATGCGGGCGCGCCGTCGGCCCTGGTGGCCGCGCATCAGGCGGCGACCGCACGGTTGCGGCCGATCCTGATGACCACGCTCTCGACCATCCTTGGCATCCTGCCGATCGCCCTCGCCATCGGGGCGGGTTCGGAGAGCCGGGTGTCGATGGGCATCGCCGTGATCGGGGGTTTGATCAGCGGCGGTGCGCTGACGCTGTTTGTCATTCCGGCGATGTATTCGTTCCTGTCGCGGCGGAAGGCGGCGATTTCCGGACCCGCGTTGGAGCCCGTGGCCGTCGCCTCCGAATCCGGGCGGATGGGTTCCTCGGTGCCCGCTGCGACATGAACGGGAGAAGCAGGACCCGTCGAAGCCGTGGGGTGGCCCGGACTTGTGGAAACGCTTCCTCTGAAGGCGCTGTGAATCAGATCTCTCCCGACCCGCACTCACTATGAAACGCATTCCAGTTCTCCCTACGATGGTTGCTCTCGCCCTGCTCGCGGGCTTGTCAGGACCGGGGTTGGGTTCGCCTCAAGCCCGGGCTGCCGCCCCCACGGTGCGTCTGGAGGATGCCACGGTGGCGGATCTTCAACGGGCGATGGACGAGGGGCGGTTGACCTCGGAAAAGCTCGTGGGGATGTACCTGCGCCGGATCGAGGCCTACGACCGGCAGGGGCCGGCGATCAACTCGGTGATCCACCTGAATCCGCGTGCGCTTGAGGAGGCCCGGGCGCTGGACGAGGAACGGCGCACCCGCGGGCCCCGGTCGCCGTACCATGGGGTGCCGGTGGTGTTGAAGGATCTCTTCGACACGAGGGATATGCCGACGACCTGCGGGTTCCTGCCGATGAAGGATTCGCAGCCGATCCACGACGCGTTCGTCGTCGCCCGGTTGCGCGAGGCTGGCGCGATCATTCTGGCCAAGGTCAACATGAGCGACTGGTTCGGTGTGCCGCCGCGGGGGAACCAGAGCACCGTGCTGGGCCGGACGCTCAACCCTTACAACCTCGACCTCACTCCGGGCGGATCGAGCGGCGGGACCGGGGCCGCCCTGGCCGCGTGGTTTGCGCAGGGCGGCCTGGGGAGCGAGACGGGCGTCTCGATTCGCAATCCGACCGCGAACAACAGCCTGGTGGGCCTTGCGCCGACCGAAGGGTTGATCAGCCGCGCGGGCCAGACCATGACCTCGTTCCACCAGGAACGCTGCGGTCCGATGGGGCGCAGCGTTTATGATGTCGCGGCCTTGACCGATGTGGTGGCGGGGTTCGATGCGGAGGATCTGCTCACCGCGCAATCGTTGGGGCGGCTGCCGGCGCAGCCCTACACCTCGTTTCTGCGGGCCGACGGGTTGCGGGGCGCACGCATCGGGGTGTTTCGGGATCTGTTCCGCAAGGGCCCGCAGCACGAGGAGGGCGTGGCGCTGGTCGAGCAGGCCATTGCCGCGATGAAGGCGCAGGGTGCGGTGATCCTCGACCCGTTGACCCTGGGATTCGATCTGTTCGCCCTGATGACCGACGCGCGGCTGAACTACTACGAGGGACCGTTTTCCTATGAGGTCTATTTCAGGAGGCTCGGGCCGGACGCCCCGATCCGGAGCGTCGAGGAACTCCTGGCCAAGGGCGGCAGCCTGGTGAAGAGCAACATCGTCAAGGCCACCCGGGAAGTTCATTCGCTGATGCACCATCCGGATTACCTGGCGCGGCTCAAGACGCGCGAGACGCTGCGGGCCGCCGCGGTGCGGTTGATGGATCAGTACCAGCTCGATTGCCTGGTGCATCCGTTCAAGTCGGTGCCGCCCGAGCCGCACCTGGCGACCCAGACGGAAAAGGACAATCCGTTCAGTGCCGTGACCGGACTTCCGGCGGTGCTGGTTCCGGCGGGGTACACGCGGGAATCGAACGGGCCCATCGGGATCGAGTTTCTCGGACGGCCTTTCTCCGAACCCGTCCTGTTCCGGATCGCGCACGCCTACGAGCAGGCTTCGAAGGTGCGGCGTTCCCCACCGACGACCCCGGCGTTGGAGGGGGAGGCGTTCTGACTTGCGGGGTGGTGACTCCCGGGTGGGACGCCAGCGTGATGACTCTTGGCGTCGGATTCAGGCGCCGGTATTGACCTGGCAGGTCAGGCCCGTGTCATGACCGGGGCAGGGGGACCTGAAGGGCGACGCGGGTGCCGTTGCCGGGGGCGGCGGTGAGTTCGAATTGTCCGCCGAGTTCCAGGATGCGGCGGCGCATGTTGTTCAAGCCGTGTCCGGCGTGGGCGCGGACGGCGGGAACGAAACCGCACCCGTTGTCCGCGATGCGGATCGACAGGGCGGCCGGATGGGCATCGACAGTGACTTCGATCCGGTCTGCGTCGCCGTGTTTGAGGGCGTTGTGGACGGCCTCCTTGACGACGAGGAGGAGGTTGCGGCGGAAGATGGCGGACAGGTGGCATTTGGGGACGGTGTCGGGGAAGCAGGGAAGGAAGGTCTTCCCGGCGGCATCCAACTGGCGGGCCACCTGTTCGCGCAGGTGGGCGATGAGTTGATCGAGGGAGTCCGAGTCGGGGTTGGTGGACCAGATGAGATCCCCCATGCGCGCGGTGGTTTCACGGGAGACTTCGAGGGCGCGGTCGAGGGCGCGGCGGGCGGGGCTGTCGGCGGGGGATTTGGCCTTGGCGAGTTCTCCGAACATGGAGATCTGGGTGAGGGCGGCGCCGAGGTCGTCGTGGAGGTCAGCGGCGATGCGGGCGCGTTCGCTGGCGAGAGCCTCCTGACGCCGGAGTTGCTCGAACCGGCGCAGGCCAACGAGCCGGCGACGATGGAGGAGGCCGATAAGGGCGGCGGCTGAGAGGACCGTGAGGAGGCGGAAGGAGGGGGTCTCCCAGAAGTGAGGCTGGATGTGGAAGGGCAGTACGGTTTCCTCGGGATGCCAGCGGTCGTTCCAGCGGGTGGCCTGGACCCGAAACCGGTACGGGCC
Organism: Verrucomicrobiia bacterium; assembly: GCA_019634625.1. Lineage (NCBI taxonomy): Bacteria > Pseudomonadati > Verrucomicrobiota > Verrucomicrobiia > Verrucomicrobiia bacterium. Next base: position 9,981 of record JAHCBA010000044.1, on the reverse strand, counting down.
GGGCCGCAGGTTGGTGTAGACGGCGAAACGACGGTCGGTGGTGGGCGACCAATCGCGGTCGTGCCCATCGAGGCGGTAACGGAAGCGGAGGGCGGCGGCATCGTTGAGGCTGACGGCGGAGAACTCGATTTCGAGGCCTGTTCCCGAACCGGGGGGGAGGAGGACCGGCTGGGCGGGGCCAGGGGAGCGGTTTCCGGCCGGGCGCAGGTCGATGTCGTCGCCGTTGGCACGGAGGGATTCGATCCAGGTTTCCGTGGGTTGCAGCCGCCCTTGGATCGATTCGGGATCCAATGAGGCAAGGCCGCCGCGGGTGGCGACCCAGATGCGGCCGTCGGGGGTTCGGGCGATGGCGGGTTGAACACCGATGGAACATTCGGGTGTGCGCAGTCCTTCGGCGACGCCGAGCGTGAGGCTGGTCAGGCGGGGGATTTCTCCGGCGAGGACGGCCTCGACTTCGGACCGCGCAAGGCGGTGGATGCCCCGCTGTCCGCCCAACCAATAGTTGCCCTGCCGATCGGTGATCATGGCCGCGATGGCCCGGTCCGGAAGGCCCTTTTCGGGATCCAACACGGCGAACCGCCCGTCGCGGCGTCGGGCCAGTCCAGCCTCGGTGATAAGCCAGATCGATCCGTCGTCCTCGGCCAGCAGGGCAGCACAATGGAGCGACGGGAGTCCGTCGCTCAAGGTGAGGATCCCGACCCCGTTGGTGCGGACATGCAGGAGGCCCGCGCCTTTGGAGCCGCACCAGATGGAACCGTCCCGATCCTGCACCACCCCGATGGGAACGGTCTGGGGAATCTCATGACCTACGCGCCATCGGACCCAGTGGCGATGCTCCGCTTCCGTCGCGGCGTCGGTGTCGGAAGGGTGGCGGTCCGATCGAAGCAGGGAGGGCCCGAGGCGGGTCAACCCGAGGTCGCAGGCGACCCAGACGCTTCCATCACGGGCTGGATGCAGGGAGGTCGGGAACTTCCACGGAAGGCCGGGCAGCACCGGGGCGGGGGGACCGCCTTGGAAGAGGCCCCAAAGGGCGTCCTCCCCGAAGCCGGTGCTGGCGACGAGAGGCAGGCCCCCGTGGCTGGCGATCACGCTGATGCCGCGGTAGGAGGCGACCGTCTCCCACCCGGTCGTCCCTGATCCGCGTCGTGCCGGGCCGTTGCGCGTTGCCACCCACAGGGTGCCATCGGAGGCGAGACTGACCGAGCGAACGTCGTCGGAAGGCAACCCGTCCGCCGTGGTCAGGAGCGTGACACTGCGCTCGCGAACGAGGTGAAGTCCGTCCTCGCTGGTTCCGAACCAGATCCCGCCTTCGCGGTTCGCGGTCAGGCATTCGATGCGCGGGGCCTGGATGGCCCCCGGGATCCGCACGGCGCGGGTGCCTTCCGCATCGACGCGACTGAGGCCTGTCCGGCCGGCGATCCACAGCGGGGTGGACGGCGGGCCGCTCCAGGGATTGGGCGCAATGGGAAGGCTGCCGCGCTGGATCCGGTACACGAATCCGGGCAGGCCGGCCTCCGGTTGGAACTCGACCCACTGCAGTTCGCCTTCATTGCCGGTCCCGGCACGCAGGGTTACGCCAGGGAATTCCGACAATCGCGCCGTCACACGGATCCATGGCGCCGTGGGAAGGATGGATGCGACCCGCACGGGTGTCTCCCAGTCCTCGCGCCAGAGCCAGATGGCGTTGGGCTCTTCCGTGGCCATCCATAACCCCGCCCGACCGGGCAGGAGATGACGCGGTTGGCCCGGCAGCGGCACCTCGGAAAGGGACGTCTGCGTGACGGGATCGTAGCGGCGGACCCGGCAGATGCCCCGATCGGTGTGATTGACGCTGAACCCGGCGACCCAGACCGTCCCGTCCCTGTCCGGCACGGCGCGCAATATGAACCGCTCGGGCAGGCCGTTGGTGAACGCCGTGAACTCGGTGCCGCGGGCACGGAGCAACCCGCCATACACACCAGCCCAGAGCGTGCCGTCCTCCGATTCGGCGAGACAGCTGATGTCGGATCCGAGGGTCGCCAGGGCCGGGGTGTTGCCCTCGTCGAACACCCGGAAGCTGCGGCCATCGAAGCGGGTCAGTCCCAACTCGGTCCCCACCCAGAGGTGCCCTGAACGCCCCTGAAGCACGCATTGCACACTGTTGGCGGGCAGTCCGTCCTCCGCCGTGTAGCGGCGGTACAGGACATCGAGGGGCGCGGTGTTGAGGTTGGAAACGGTCGTCAGCCACGGACTTCCCAGGCGGGCGGCCCGTGGCGTGGTGTCGAGGAGCGGGGCCGGAGGCGGCAGTCCCCGACCGTGGAGTTCCCGGACTTCCCCGTCCGAAAGGACCCGGTTGTACACCCGCACATCCCGGAGATGTCCGCGCCAGGTGCCGTCGCCCTTCGGGTCGTTGCCGAGACACAGCCATTCCGTCTCGGGCGGCAGTTCGCGGGACGTCGTTCCGTCGAGGGTCGGCAAGCCGTCCACCCAGATGCGCAGCGTGCGGTCCGGGCGCTGGGCGATGACCAGGTGATGCCAGACCTCGGGAGTGAGCACGAACCCATCGAATCCCTCCGGGTCGTCTGGACTTCCGGGGCCCGCCACGAAGGCTCCGGATCCGCGGTGCGATTGTTGAACGATGCGCCACGACCGCGCGCCGGCCTGCTGCGACAGCATCGGGGCGTGGTAACCGTCCAGGCTCCTCACCCAGAGCGCGAGCGTGAACGGGCCGGATGGCAGGGGCGGTCGGAGCTGGACCCATCCGGTCTCCTCCCCGAACCGGGGATCTGTGTCCTCGGACCCGGTCTCCGGCAGGATGCCCATGACCACCCCCATGCGCCCGCTGAGGACTTCGCGGGCATTCCATGGATTGGGCCACCAGCGGACGAGGCCGGCGGGTGCTTCCGGGTGGGGAGGATCGGGAACGCTTGCCCGGGCCCGCCCATTGCCGAGAACGAACGTCAACAGGGCCAGGGTCAGGCCGAGGCGCCTGAACGCGACCTCCCCGACCGCGACGGGAAAGTCGGGCGTCCCCGGCCCGCGGGCGCGGCCGTCCCATCGTTGTCCGCAGACGCTCACCTCCGAAGTTTGCCATGGGCGGGCAGGCGTCCGCCACCCCCGGCGCCTACCACCTTTGTGCGAGTAGGCACGGGGCTCGGGTTCGGGTCAGGCTGGGTTCGTCGTTCGGTTCGTACTCATGAAACAGCACCGTGCTGTTGAGTCGGCGCGACACCAGGTGCTCCCCGAGGCGCGGATCGCGTGCCCATTGCGTAACAACCTCCAAGTCTGTCACCCACCATGTCCGTCGAAACTCCACGTGTTGGCCCGTGCCCAGAACGCCAGTCGGTCCGCAAGCCAGGTCTCATGACCTGGAATTTTTCAATTTTGAGACAGGCACTGGCCACATTTCTGACACTGATGATTCTGCTGCCCGGGCTGCCAGCGGCGGGCCAGGCGATCCTGTTCCAGGCCATCAATCTCACCGATGTCGCCGAGGGGTCGGATTTGTGGCGCTATGAGTATCGGGTCAGTGGGTATGAGTTTCTCGCGGACACCGGGTTTGCCGTCTATTTCGATCCCGCGAGTTATTCCGATCTGCAGAGTCCTCCGCCGTTCGTGAATTCGGACTGGGATGTGCTGGCGGTTCAGCCCGACCTGGAGATTCCCGACCGGGGTTTCTACGACGCGTTGAGCATCCGGGTGGGACCCGGGGCGGCCTCGCTGGCCGACCCGTTCGTCATCGACTTCGTGTGGCGGGGCGTCGGTCAACCGGGTTCCCAGGACTTCGAAATCTACCGTCTGGTCCCCGAGTACCAGGTGGTCGCCTCGGGAACCACGGCGGCCGTTCCCGAGCCGGCGGTTGCCGTGGCGATGGCGGTGCTGGTGCTGGGCTGGGCGCTGGCCGGCGGGCGGGGACGATGGCGTCGGGCCGGGGTCGTGGGGGGGATTCTCATGGCGGCAGGGCTTGCCGGGGGACCGACGACCGGCCGCGCTGAGATTCCCGGGATCGAGGTCGCCCGGGAGGCGCTGGTCAGTTCGCGCCGGGTGGGTCGGACCGAGATCGAATACACCTACACGGTGCGACTGACCAACCCCCATCCCACGGACTTCTTCGGACTTCGCGCCACGGTGTTCAGCACCTCGCCCCACACAACCCTCGTCGAGGACACGGTTTCGTTCGGAGATCTGGCGGCGGGTCAGTCGCGGCTGGGATTGAACACCTTCACCCTGCGCCATGACCGCCTGTTTCCCTTCGATCCATCCGCCCTGGTGTGGGATGTGACCGTGGATGGCGCCTTGCTCGGGGGTCCGCCGGCGGGGCGCGCTCTTGATGTCATCATCGATTTGCCAGGGCGCGCTGCGACCCCGGAAGACCTGGTCGATGGAGTCCTCCTGGATCGTCTCGACGTCCATTTCCTGGAGGATGCGACTGTGGACGATGTGAATCGTGCGCTTGCAGCCATTGGAGCCCGAATCCTCGACATGCTCCCCGGTGCCCCGACCCTGGTCGTCTCCGTGCCGAGGCAACCGGATGCGGACAGTATGGCGGCCCTGGCGGACCTGCTCTCCTCGCAGCCCGGGATCGATGCCGTCTTCGTTTCGAGAATGGCGAGCAGCGGAAGGGTGCCTTACGAGGTAACCGCTGGTACGCAGGCCGATTTAGACCACCTACTCTCAGGAAGGTTTCCTGCGGCATGGAACCTTGGTTACCTGGTCCTGCAACAACCCAACCCCATCCCAGTGGTGGTGGTGGACTTTTTCGGAGCCTCCCCGCCAGCTTGGTTCCCCAGCAAGGTGCCGTACTTTTCCATGACGCATCCCTCCACCGGCAGCTACAGCCATGGTTATGAGGTGACGGCGGTCGTGGCATCCGATTGGACCCCCAACCCGCCGATAGGAGCTCACCCTTTTGGCTTCGATGGGAGCGCACACCTCAATCTGCGCGGACTCCAAGTTGCCGGTTTTGGGTGGGGGGACCTCATCAAACATCTCACCAGGGTTGTGTACGCGCTCAGTGCCTCCGGGAGCAAGTTTGTGCTTAATGCCTCGCTCGAGTATGGAGAAGACCTGCCTCTTGGAAATGTTCCCATTGAGCGGGCCAGGCACTCCGCCGAATGGAAACGTCGCACTTCCGGAATGTGGTCCAATTTTGTCGCAACCGTCGCAGCCGGGAACTATCGGAGTCGGGAGGGTGGGTTGGTGTACGAAGGAGCACGCACGGCACACTACTCCAATCCGCTGTCGGCGGTCACCTTGAGCGACCCGACCTTCGCCTGGGCTGCCAGCGATCCCCTTTGGAGGTCAACCAACCGCGACGAACCGGACGTGACTGCCAGCCCAGCGGCGGCCGCCGCATTGGAAGCCAGTGTGACGTCCGCCGGACTCGACCTGATCCCCCCCGCGGAGAACACCTTGGTGGTGGGAAGCATCCAGCAAGTTGATCTGGACGACATTGACGCATTTCTGGAATCGACGTTCTCGGACGAAACCCCCGATGTGGTGGCAGTCGGCGAGGCTGTGGCTGTCGGGCAATTGCCTGGTGGCGGAGCTCGAACGAACAGTGGCACGAGCTTCGCCGCACCCCAGGTTGCCGGTTTGGCGGCCTACCTGCTGACGGTCTCGCAGGCGTTGCCAGGCAACCGGTTGATCGATCTGCCGAGTTCGAGGACCCGGGACTGCATCCTGGCGACCAGCCGCACGAACGGGGCCGGGCTCCGGTTCATCGACGCCTACGCGGCGGTGCTCTCGATCGACGAGGCCACGGATCCCACGCCCACCAGCGCGCCGGTGCGCCATTCCCTCATGGATGCCCACGAGAACGGGGTTTTCAACGAGCACGATGTCTCCCGGTTCATGAGCAATTACTTTCATGAGGTTGCGGGCGTTCCCATGGCCCCCTTTCACAAGGTGCCTGCGACCCGCGATTATTCGCGGTATGACCTCAACGGGGATGGATTCACGGGAGGATTCCGGACGGATCGCTTCGACCTGGACCGGCAGGACTCGACGCAGTACAGGGAATCGCACTTCTCCCCCTCGGTCTGGATGCAGATCGGAGATACGGAAGTGCTGTTCAACGAGCTGGCGCTCACCGACGCCCAGATCCTTGCGTACTATCTGCACATGCCGGGTTTCTACGCGGGGACCACGCGGCCACCTCTGGACGCGGGCGGGTATGAGCTGAGCCTGGCGGTGACGTCGGGAGGCGATCTCTCGTTCATCGAGCCGAACGTGGGAATCAACGACGCCGGGACCATTGCCTTCACCGGGTTCGAGTCGGGTTTCAGCAAGGTGTTCGTGGTTCCCACTAATGGCGTGGTATCGAGTGTGAGTTTCTTCAGTTCGACGCGCACCTTCGGCGGGGCGGCCATCAACAATGCGAGTCCGGCAAGGGTGGCCAGTCGGGACCGCGTCAGCGGGACTCCGCCGACGTTTTTTGTTCGAAGCTGGCCCGAGGACGGATCCCTGGGGGCGACGACCATTGGGCGGTCACCGACTTACTTCAATTCGGCGACCTTCTATCTGGATATCAATGATAACGGGGTGGTCACCTTCACCGCCCTGACGGATGGCAGCACGACCCTATCCCTCTTCGCGGGGATTTCCGAACCGCCGGTGCGGCTTACGGATCTGGCGGTGGGCGGACCGCTTCCTATTGTGCGGCCGCAGCTGTCGAATTCGGATCACATCGTGCTCCGGAATCAGGGATCGAACATTGTGGTATGCCGCTACCCAACCGCCGCCTTGGAGACCGTCGCGACCCATGCCGCGGGGGAGGCGCCGGGGATTTCGCCGGACGGCAGCACGCTGGCATTCCTGAGGGACAGCGGCGACGGCGTCAGCCTGCATCTGGCGGTCCTGGATCCCCTGGCGGTCCGGAGTTGGGTGGTGCTGTCCAATGTCATCGGCGCGACGCTGGGATTCGAGGCGTTCAGTGCGACCGACCGCACCGCCGTGCTTTCGCAGGGCAGTCCCCTGGTGGATCAGAAGGTAACCCTTGCGTTCTCGGGCACGCGTCACGGGCAGGCGGGGATCTACGCCGTGGACGTCGTGATCCGGGATGTGGCGCCATCAGGGGAACCCCGGGACTTGAGGATCGTTCCCATCAGCGTTACCCCGGTCGTCCGGGAGGGGATGGAGGTGGGGGAGACGTCCAGGGTTTTCTCCAGCGGAACACTGTGGGACCCGATGAACCAGTACGGTGACCTGGCCATCCGGGCGACCTTCACGGATGGCACGACGGGAATCATCCGGGGGCGACGTCTGTAGCATGGGCGGGTGGAAGCGTGAAGGGCAGGCAGGCATAGAGGCTGGGCAGATGTCTCCCGACGGGGCCCGTCACCGTATATGGCGGTGGGATTCCGATGGTTTGCGTCGAGGAACCGGGCGAAAAGGGGGTCTGCTGCCACCTCACGGCTCCGGCGGTCTGCGGCCGTACACCTTCATGACCGCTTCGGTGCGGCTGCGGACTTCGAGTTTGGCGTAGATATTGCGGAGGTGGGTGCGGACGGTGTCCAGGCTGAGGCTGAGGGTGGCGGCGATCTCCTTGTAGAGCCGGCCCTGGGCAAGGAGGGCGAGGATCTGCTGTTCCCTGGGGGAGAGGACGGATAGTCCGGCTGGAGCGGGGGCGGGGGCGGGTTGCTGGAAGGTCTCGACGACGCGGCGGGCGACTTGGGCGGACAGGGGAGTTCCACCCCGATGGAGTTCGCGGATGGACTCGAGCAGTCGATCGGGCGGTGTCTGCTTGAGCAGGTACCCGGTGGCCCCGGCGGCAAGGGAACGGAAGATGCGATCGTGATCCTCGAAAACGGTGAGCATCAGGACCTGGATCGCGGGCTGGAGTTCCTTGATGCGGCGGATGCAGTCGATGCCGGACATGCCGGGCAACTGGATGTCCATGAGGACGATCTGAACCGGGAGATCGGGCAGGGCGCGGAGGAACGCCTCGCCGGTGGGGAAGACCCCGGCGCAGAGCATGTCCGGGGCGGCGGCAATGAACTCGCCGAGGACCTCGCGCACCGCCGGGTCATCATCCACGACGGCGATGGCGATCTGGGGATCCAAACCCGACATGCGCGGGCATGCTCCGAACGGGTGCCGGGTGGCGCAACCCTCAAACGAGCGGTTGGATCAGCGATTGAAGAGCCAGAGGATGGAGGCGATCAGGGCGCTTGCGAAGAGGCCGACCACGATGGCCCAGCGAAAGACGCGTCGGCGCTTGTTGCGGTTGGCGCGGGTCATCCCTGGCAGCAGGTAGTACAGCCCGTGTTTCTTCTGGCGGCTCCCAAAGAGTCCCATGCGGCGACCCCTGTTATGCCTTGCATCGGGCGGGGGATGTCAATGCGGGGGATGGAGCGGTTCGTGGGTCCGTCCATCCCCCGTGTCGATGTCCAGGACGCGTCGAGGCGGAGGAGAGTACTCCGCGTTCGGCCAACATCCTGGCATGGCGCCAGACTTCAGTCCCTCAGGGAAACCGGCCGAGCAGGGCGCGGCCCGCGACGACTCCCACCATCAGCAGGACAAGGGTGGAGCCGGCGTCCGGCACCCCGGTCGAGGGACGCCTGGAGAAGAAGGCGCTTTGGGGGATGATGGACTCCGGTGCTCCATCCAGGGACCAGGACAGTTCGGTGACAAAGACGCCGCCCTGTTCCCAACCCAGAAAGGCGATTGGATAAAGACCCGCTCCAAGGGAATAGAGGCCGCTGACGCTCACATCCGGTCCGCGATTGCCATCGAAGGACGAGATGGTCTCTCCCCCGAGGTCAAAACGGAACCCGTCATCCGTGAACGAGAAGAACCGGTAGTCTCCGCCGGTGACGATGTTCAGGAACCCCGTGTACCGGACGGCATACCGCGGGTCGGTCGCCGGATCAGGCATGGGAAAGCCCGAATCCGAATAACCGCCGATGCCGTCGTAGAATGCGATGTTGGGAACGATGGCTTCGGTTTGGGAAACGAATCCCGCATCTCCGGGACCCATTGCCAGCACCGCCTCGGCTTGCGCGATGGTATCCGGCTTGATGGAGGGATCGACCACCACCCACCGTGAATTCAAACCGTCGCCCGATCCCGCCAGCGGCGGTCCGACCGGAGTGGGTACTGCATGCAATAAAGGCGCCGCCAACATCAGGGCACACGCGCCATGGATTGCCGTTATGGACTTCTTCATGTTTGGATCAGTGGACCAACCTTGGGAATTGCTCCTGCACCAGGACCCCAATGAATACAATCCCAGCCGAGCTGGGCGTGTCGGGAGCGGGAAGCGTCTTTGGCGAGCATTTTTGATGCCTTGAAGAACATTCGCGAACGGGTTCAGGTGGAAATCGGCGGTTCAGCCTGGCCAAGCCCGTTCACCACGTTCTTTACGCCTCAGGAAGGGGCGGGTTGCCGTCCCGGGATCGGGTCAAGTCTGTTGGCCCGGCAGGTCAGGACGCCCGTCGGGGTCTGTTCGCCATGGGGAGAGCGGTGATCACGCCGCCGAATTGTCGGTCTGGTTTACATTTCAACGCGGCACCTCCAATCACCACGCGGTCATGCAGTTGCGTGGCCATGATGGAGCATGAAGCGCCTCGAAACGTCGGGATCCTTGACAAAATGTGGTGGGGCACCGGACAAGTGGATGAATCCAATGCCTTCGCCTCAGGCGGTGCGACTTACTCCACCGCGTCGACTTGCAGATCTCGCAGGACGGTGAGCCCAGGTATGGGGGCGCCGCGAATGATGCGGGCGCCGCTCTTCCGCCGCTTGCCGAACTTGTCCCGGTGCCGCTCCCACATCTGGTTCACGAACTCCTTCGAGCCCAGGAACACCCCGTCGGTCATGTGCCGGATCCTTAACCGCAGGATCTGCCCCAGCGGTAGTTGACCGCCCCGCGCCAGTTCCGCCCGGATCGCCTCCGGTTCCAGCACCCGCTTGTCGCTCCGTCCCGACGTCCCGCCAATCACATAGAGGGCCAGGCGATATTTTGCTGACGCCGTGCTCCAGTCGACTGCGCCCAGAAAG
>JAHCBA010000043.1 GCA_019634625.1 Verrucomicrobiia bacterium | reverse complement strand
GCAGCAGGTATTGGGGGCGGCGGTTTCGAGGACCGTCCAGCGGTAGTGCCGGTAGGGGGTGTAGTTCTCGAAGAGGAACGTCTGCGTCTGGAACCGGGCGGTGAAGGCGGGGAGGTCCTCGAGGGTCACGATCTCCTCCCAGTTGCCGCCGCTGTAGGAATCGATGGTCTCATCATGAGAACCCTCGATGCGGATGGTGCGGGGATCGCGTTCGGGGGCGTCGTTGGCGGACTGCATCGAGATCCCGGTCACGAGGGTTCGCCCGATGGACGGGCTCACGGCGAAGCCGGAGGGGGAGAAGCCGTTGACGGCGCCGTCGCGACCGGAATCGAAGTTGAGGTACTTGGTCGGCTGCCCATCGATGGCATTGGCCACGCCTTCGGAGCCGGGGCTGTTGGCGGACGAGGCGAAGATCGGATCGCCGGGCTGGGTGACGTCGGTCGGCAGCGTGGTGCCGAGCAGTTCGACCTCGGCAACCTGCATGCAGCAAGTGTTCGGGGCGGAGGTTTCGAGGACCGTCCAGCGGTAGTGCCGGTAGGGCCGCAGGTTTTCGAAGAAGAGCGTCTGGGTCTGGAACCGGGCCGAGAAGGCGGGGAACTCCAGCGTGGTGATTTCCTCCCAGTTGCCGTCACCGTACCCCTCGATGGACTCGTCGTTGGAGCCCTCGAGGAGGACGATCTTGGGATCGCGTTCGGGGCCGTCGTTGGCCGATTGGATCAGCATCCCGGTCACATGCGTCATGCCGACCGTCGGGGAGACGGCGAAGCCGGAGGGGGAGAAGCCGTTGACGGCGCCGTCGCGACCGGAATCGAAGTTGAGGTACTTGGTCGGCTGCCCGTCGATGGCATTGGCCACGCCTTCGGAGCCCGGGCTGTTGGCCGACGAGGCGAAGATGGGATCGCCGGGTTGGGTGACGTCGGAGAGTGCGAACGCCGCGGACCCGGCGGCCAGCCAGGCAATGGCCAGCCATGCGGTGCGGCGCCCGCGCGAGGCGGACGATTGGTTCAGGATCATGATGTTGTTGCTAACTGAGTCGTTGCTTTTGGGTCCTTCGAACATCGGAGTGAGGCTCGAAGGACCATGATGACAGGCCAAAACAGCACTGCCCAATCGGGTACGGGGAAGAATGTGCCGCGATCGGTTGAGGGTGTGTCAAGGGATTTGCCGCCAGCAGGGTGGCCGCATGAGAAACCACGAAGCCACGAAGGTCACAAAGTCCAAGGTGCATCCAGATCGCCTGTCTGGATTGAACGTTGGTGGATCCGTGCTGCCTGGATAATAATCGGGCTTTCCTTATGGGTGGTTGCGCTGTGGTGAATCCAAGTCTTCTCAGGAAGGCTTGATCCGGGAATTGCCGGACTCGGAGGGACAAGGCGACGCATTACTGGTTTGAGGTATTGGACAGGATGAACAGGATGGAGCGGAGCAACAGACAAGGATCCATCGACTCACCGCGAAATCCGGCAGGCAGGCGGCTCTTCTGCATTCTGTCGATCTGCGACCCCTGGCGGGGTCGTGTGCGAGGTGGGACTTCTTCCCGGGGGTCGAACCCGCGGAGCCGGGTCCGACCCCCGGCTAATCTCTGGAAACCCTCCGGGTTTCCCTGGAGTTTGGCCATTTGACTGGCAAACCGGGGGGGCCCCAAAGGGGCCAAATGAGATAGCCCAGGGCAACGCCCTGGGTACGCGCAATGTGAAATCATCGGCGCCCTGAAGGGGCGCGACCTGCCCAAACCCACCGCGAACGTTCATCGAACAACCCGGAGCAAGTTTGCGGCGAGGTCGCGCCCCTTCAGGGCTTGCCCGAACCTTTACCCGCCACATCCCAGGGCTCGGTCGCCCTGGGCTATCTCATCTGGCCCCTTTGGGGCCTGGACCCGATCGAAGGGGAAGCTGCCGGCCCTCCGGGGCGATTCACAACGTCATGAAGCGTCTGGTCTGAAGTCTTTCGACAGGATGAAGGATGGAGCGGAGCAACAGACAGGGATCCATCGACTCACCGCGAAATCCGGCAGGCAAGCGGCTCTTCTGGATCCTGTTGATCCTGTTCATCCTGTCCAAAAAACCTCGGATCATCCTTGGGGACGATGCCAAAGCCCCTGCCCCCTGGGGCTTGGGGAGGTCGATCCCGGATTGGCAGAACGCGGCAAATCCATCAGCGTGGGGTGTCGGACGACGGCATCATGAGCGCCCCGCACCTGCACCCGCATTCGCACCCGCATTCGCACCCGCATCCGCATCCGCATCCGCATCCGCATCCGCATCCGCATCCGCATCCGCATCCGCATCCGCACCTGCATCCGCATCCGCATCCGCATCCGCCCGGAGTCGGGCACTCCCATGAGGAGGGTCATGGGCACACGCACGAGATCCTGGATCATCCCGGGCATTTCCATGAGCGGGAGCGTCCCCTGGAACGCGACTTCAGCACCCGCGCCTTCACCGTGGGGATTGGCGGGCCGGTTGGCAGCGGCAAGACGGCCCTGGTCCTGCAGCTTTGCCGGAGCCTGCGCGACCGGTTGAGCCTGGCGGTGGTGACCAACGACATTTTCACCCGGGAAGACGGGGAGTTCCTGATCCGGAACGAGGCGCTGTCTGCGGAACGCATTCGCGCCGTCGAGACTGGCGGATGTCCCCATGCGGCCATCCGCGAGGACATCACCGCCAATCTGCTGGCCCTGGAGGAGCTTCACCGCCTGTTCCGGCCGGATGTGCTGCTGATTGAATCCGGCGGCGACAACCTGGCGGCCTGCTTCAGCCGCGAACTGGCGGACTTCACGATCCAGGTGATCGATGTGGCCGGGGGCGACAAGATCCCGCGCAAGGGCGGCCCGGGGATCACCCAGAGCGATTTGCTGGTCATCAACAAGATCGATCTCGCCTCCGCCGTGGGTGCGGATCTTGCCGTCATGGAACGGGACACGCTGGCCATGCGAGGCGCCGGTCCGTGGGTGTTTGCCGCGGTGCGGGAGGGCCGGGGGATCGGGATCATCCGGGACCACGTGGTGCATGCCTGGCAGCATGCGATGGGTGTGCCGCATTGATTCCGGTCGGGTGGGTTCAGCTCTGGAAGAGCCGCGAGTAGAGCCGGTCGTGGGCGGCCTGCCAGATTTCGAGCAGCGGGGCGGTTTGGGCGAGGTCGTCGAGTCCGAAGGGCGCCCCGTCCCGGGCCAGGGATTCCGCGAGGGGCGCCAGGCGACCCTGGATGGATTGGGCCTCGAGGGGGCCGACGATTCCGAGGCGTACGGAGGCCGAGACCAGTCCCCGAAGATGCAGGAAGAGGAACACCCGCACGGTCTGGGCGGCGGACAATCCAAGCCGGTGTGCGATCCAGCCGAAGACGGGTGCCAGGTGGCCCGGTTCGGGGGCCGATCCGATGCCGGGAAGGAACGCGCGGCCGACGGCGGTCCAGAAGGCCCGGCCCTGAAGGCGGCTGGCGCGGTGGGCGACGTGGTTGCTCAGCCAGGTGTCGCAGTGGGCGTCCCACTCGGCGAGGCGGTCAGGTTCCCGGAAGGCGACATTGACGTAGGGCAGTGCGGCGCGGGCGGTCTGGCGCAGGCTGGTTTCGAGGAAGGCCGCCAGTTCGGCGCCTCCGGTGACCGCCCCGAACTGGCGTGCGGCTTCGAGGCCGCCCGAGTGGGCGAATCCGCCGGTGGGCAGTGCGGAATCCACCAACTGCCACAGGAGCCAGTCGGATGCGCCGGCGGCGGGGGGCGCGCCCTGCTCCCCTCGATGCGGACCGGCGCTTCCCTCCATCGCCGGGCTAGAACAGGGAGTAACGCTGGGCCAGCGGCAGGACCGTGGCCGGTTCGCAGACGAGCGGCACGCCGTCGGCGGTCACGGCGTAGGTTTCGGGATCGACGTGGATGCGCGGGGTGGCGTTGTTCCAGCGCATGTCCTTCTTGCCGATTCCGCGGCAGCCGTGGACGGCTTCGATGCGTTTGGAGAGGCCATACTGTGCGGCGACACCCTCGGCGCGGCAGCGTTCGCTGACGAAGGCGATCGAGTGCGGGCCGACGGCCCGGCCATAGGCTCCGAACATCGGGCGCATGAGCACGGGTTGCGGCGTTGGGATGCTGGCGTTCGGGTCCCCCATCTGGGCCCAGGCAATGAAGCCGCCCTTGAGGACGAGTTCGGGTTTGGCTCCGAAGAAGGCCGGGCGCCAGAGGACCAGGTCGGCGAGTTTGCCGACCTCGATCGAGCCGAGGAGATGGCCCATGCCATGGGCGAGGGCGGGATTGAGCGTGTACTTCGCGAGGTACCGTTTGATGCGAAGGTTGTCGTTGGGGCCGGACTCCTCCGGCAGCCGGCCCCGCTGGCGCTTCATTTTGTCGGCGGTCTGCCAGGTGCGGGTGATGACCTCGCCGATCCGGCCCATGGCCTGACTGTCGCTGGAGACGACGCTGATGGCGCCGAGGTCGTGGAGGATGTCCTCGGCCGCGATGGTTTCTCCGCGGATGCGGCTTTCGGCGAAGGCGACATCCTCCGGCAGGTCGGGATCCAGATGATGACACACCATCAGCATGTCGAGGTGTTCATCGAGGGTGTTGACGGTGTACGGGCGGGTCGGGTTGGTGGAACTGGGGAGGACGTTGGGCTCGGAGCAGACGCGGAGGATGTCCGGTGCGTGACCGCCCCCGGCGCCTTCGGAGTGGTAGGTGTGGATGGTGCGCCCGGCGATGGCGGCCAGGGTGGTTTCGACGAAGCCGGACTCGTTGAGGGTATCGGTGTGGATGGTGACCTGGATGTCTTCGTCGTCGGCGACGCGCAGGCAGCAGTCGATGGCGGCGGGTGTGGTGCCCCAGTCCTCGTGGAGCTTGAGGCCGATGGCCCCGGCGAGGATTTGTTCCGGCAATCCCGCGGGCAGCGCGGTGTTGCCTTTGCCGGTGAAGCCGAAGTTGAGGGGCAACGCATCGGTCGCCTGGAGCATGGCGCGGAGGTGGAAGGCGCCCGGGGTGCAGGTGGTCGCGCAGGTCCCGGTGGCGGGGCCGGTGCCGCCGCCGACCATGGTGGTGAGGCCCGACGCCACCGCCTCATACGCCTGCTGGGGGCAGATGAAATGGATGTGGACATCGAGTCCGCCGGCGGTGAGCAGCAGGCCTTCGCCGGCGATGACCTCGGTGGTCACGCCCACGATCATCCCCTTCGTCACCCCGGCCATGACGTCGGGGTTCCCGGCCTTTCCGACTCCGGCGATCCGGCCGTCCTTGATCCCCACATCGGCCTTGAAGATGCCGGTGACATCGAGGATGAGGGCGTTGGTGATGACGCAGTCCAGGGCGTCTTCGGGGGCCACGCCGGTGGCTTGGCCCATGCTTTCACGGATCGTCTTTCCGCCCCCGAACTTGCATTCGTCGCCGTACACCGTGTGGTCGTGTTCCACCTGGAGGATCAGGTCGGTGTCGCCCAGTCGGACGCGGTCCCCGGTGGTGGGGCCGAACATGCTGGCGTAGTGGCGTCGGTTCATGGCTGGGGACGGTGGGCAAAGCCGCGGGCGAGGACGGTTTCCATGGCGGCGCGACGCCCGGCTTCCGAGACCGGGCCCGAGGCGAGTCCGTTGCCGCCCCGGATCACCCGGTCGCCGCCGATGTTCACGAGCGTCACGGTGCGTGTCTCGCCCGGCTCGAAGCGGACGGCGGTGCCGGCGGGGATGTGGAGGCGGCGCCCGTAGGCCTTTTCGCGATCGAACTCGAGGCGGGGGTTGGTTTCGATGAAGTGGTAGTGACTGCCGACCTGGACGGGGCGGTCGCCCAGGTTGGTGACGGGAAGCTCGATGGTGGTGCGGCCCGCATTCAGGTCGAGGTCACCGTCGGCGATTTCGAAGGCGCCGGGTTCGGGTTCATCGGGCATTGCCGGGAACCGTTCCGGATCGGGGACGGGAAGGAAGCTGCCGTAGAGGGCGAGCGCGAGGTCTCCGTGTTCGCGGGAGACCGGATGGTGCACGGTGACGAGCTTGGTGCCGTCGGGGAAGGTGCCTTCGACCTGGACCTCGTGGATCATGGAAGGCACGCCGGGCAGGACCTGACGCCTTCCGAGGAACTGGCGACCGAGATCCATCAACTCGGCCACGCGGCGACCGTCGCGGATGAACTCGAGGAGCTGCGTGGCGATGAGGGCGACCGCTTCCGGATGGTTGAGGCGCACGCCGCGGGCGAGGCGTTTCTGGGCCAGGAACCCGGCGTTGTGGAGGATCAGCTTGTCGAGTTCGCGGGGCGAGAGATGCATGGCGACGGACGGGGTGTGCCTCAGCGCTTTCTGGCCCAGGGATCGTCTCCGAGCAATCCCGGAACGAAATCGAGCTGGCGCCGGCATTCGCGGAACACCTCCCCGGGATCCCGGCCGGCGAAGCGCAGGAGGAGGCCGTCGGAAACCGGGCTGGCGCTGGCGATGAGGGATGCGCTGCGACCGGGAATCGGTCGTGAGGCCCACGCTGCCGCCAGTTGCGCCGCGGCCTCCCGCACGGGCGGGCCGATGAGGAGCATGACGGCCAGGGCATTGCAGTGACCGAGACGATGAGGCAGTCCCAGGGGTCCGTCGGCGGGATCGAGCCGAAGCGAATCGAGGAGCCGGCGACGTCCCTCGACCACGATCTCGTTGTGACTTTGGAGGCGGGTGAAGGCCCAGCGTTCCCCGCGGGCCACCCGTCCGGCCGTCAGTCCATCCAGGAGCACCAGGCCGGCACCGGCCTCGAGGGAGAACACCTGCCGCTGGAGATACACCGAGTCGGCGAAGGCCTGCACCGGGTCCGGCGCGAACACCAGCAGGGAGCCGGGGCCGAGCGTGGCCCGGGTGAGGTGACCGGAAGGTCTGGCCTCGGGGTTGCGATAGACCTTGCCGGACGACTGGGTGCCGACGAAGCAGCGCGTTCCGGCGCCCAACTGGAGGTCGAGGGAGGAGCGGTCACCGGCCACGCATCCGCCGCCGAAGCTGGCGGTGTAGGCCCAGACGCTTGCCCCGCGCGCCACCGGGACGAGCAGCCGCATCGGGCTGCGGCTGTACGCGGAGGTCACGGCGGTCGCACCGTCCACGCATGCGACCTCGAGCCGCGCGGCTCCGGATTCCGCGCCGGTCTGAGAGGGAGACGCGGACAGGAGATCGGCGTCGCGCAGGGGACCGGTCATACGGTGAGATACCGCTTCACGATTGCCTCATCGAGGCTTCCGATCGGTCCCTGGGCCACCACAGCACCGCGGTCCATCACATAGAACCGGTCTCCGACCTCGAGGCAGAAATCGAGATACTGTTCGACCAGCAGGATCCCGAGGCGTCCCTCGGCCCGGAGCCGCCGGATGGCGTCGCCGATCTCGCCGGCGTAGTCGTGACTGCCGGACAGGCCGTGGGTGCGGAGTTTTTTGATCGTGTCCCCGATCTGGTCGATGACATTCGGCTGAATGCCCTCGGTGGGTTCGTCGAGGAGGAGGACGGAAGGGTTGGTGAGGAGGGCCCGGCCGATGGCCAGTTGCTGCTGTTGTCCGCCGCTCAGCACGCCGCCCTTGCGGGACGGCATGTCGCGGAGGACGGGAAACAGGTCGAAGACCCGTTCGAGTTCACCGTTGAGGCGGCGTCCCTGGGCGATGGCGCCGATCCTCAGGTTTTCGTCCACGGTGAGGTTCGGGAAGATGTCGCGTCCCTGGGGCACATAGCCCAGGCCGAGGCGGGCGCGCCGGTCCGGGGAAAGTCCGGTCAGGGTGGCGTCACCGAGGCGGACCGAGCCGGATTCGGGTCGGACATGGCCGACGACGGCCTTGAGGGTGGTGGTTTTGCCGACGCCGTTGCGGCCCATGAGGCAGACCACCTCGCCGCGACCCACGGTGAGACTCACCCCGCGGAGGATGCGGGAGCCGTCGTAGGCGACGGTGATGTCGTTCAGGTTGAGCATCCGGGGACAGGCTGGGATTTCTTCTTGCGGCCGAGATAGACCTCGATGACGCGTTCGTCGTTCTGCACCTCATCGACGGTGCCTTCGCAGAGGACGCTGCCCTGGTGGAGGACGGTGACCTTGCGGGCGATCTGGCGGACGAAGGCCATGTCATGTTCGATGACGACGATGGTGTGTTGTCCGGCGAGGCTGAGGAGGAGTTCGCCGGTGCGGGCGGTTTCCTCGTCGGTCATTCCGGCGGCGGGTTCATCGACGAGGAGCACCTTGGGATTCTGGGCGAGGAGCATGCCGATTTCGAGCCACTGTTTCTGGCCGTGGGAGAGTGTTCCGGCGGCGCGGTTGGCGTGGGCGGACAGGCCGACGATCTCGAGGACCTCGGCGATGCGTTCGCGCTGGGTCCGGGTGATGCGGGCGAAGAGGGAATGCCAGACGCCGCGGGGCCCCTCGAGGGACAACCAGATGTTTTCGAAGACCGTGTGAGATCCATAGACCGACGGGGTCTGGAACTTCCGGCCGATGCCGAGCCGGTTGATCTGATACTCATTGAGGCGGGTGAGATCGATCGAGCCGGCGAACTCGATACTGCCCCGGTCGGGGCGGGTGCGTCCGGTGATGAGATCGAGCATGGTGCTCTTCCCGGCGCCGTTGGGGCCGATGATGACCCGGAGTTCACCGTCCTCGAGGTAGAGACTGAGCTGGGTGATGGCCTTGAAGCCGTCGAAGGCCTTGTCCACGCCCTCGAGGGCGAGGCGGAACGGCTTGGGGGTGATCACGGCCGGTCCTCCGGGGCTGGGGAGCCTGGCTCCGGCTGTTTCGCGGCGCGGCGCCGGCGGAGGGCATCGCGAATCTGGGCGGGGAGGCCGATGAGGCCGCCCGGGAGGAAGAGGGTGACCCCGATGAACAGGGCGCCGAGGACATAGAGCCATTGTTCGGCGAAGGCGCGGGTGGCGTAGCTTTTGAGGGCATTGACGGTCACGGCGCCGAGGATGGGTCCGAAGAGATTGCCGCGACCGCCGACGGCGCACCAGACCACGGCCTCGAGGGACTTGTCGGGTGCCATCTCGCTGGGATTGATGATGCCGGCCTGGGGGACGAAGAGGGCCCCGCCGAGGCCGCAGATCATGGCGGACAGCACGAAGACGAAGAGTTTGAAATTGGCCGTCGCGTACCCGGAGAAGAGGACGCGGTTTTCGCTGTCACGGATGGCCCGCTGGATGAGGCCGAAGCGGGTGGAGGTGAGCCAGCGGCAGAGGAGATACACGCCGAGCAGGAGGACGCCGGAGGCGATGTAGAGGGCACGCTTGGTGGCGGGGGAATTGATGTCGGCTCCCAGGATGAACTTGAAGTCTGTCAGGCCGTTGTTGCCTCCGAAGGTGAAGTCATTCCGGAAGAACATGAGGGTGGCCGCGTAGGTGAGGGCCTGGCTGAGGATGGAGAAGTACACGCCCTTGATGCGGGAGCGGAAGGCGAGCCAGCCGAAGACGAAGGCCACCAGGCCGGGGACCCAGAGCACCGCGGCGGCGGCGAACCAGAAGCTCCGGAACGGCACCCAGTGGGGCGGCAATCCGCCGGTGTCCGGGTAGCGTTTGGGGAACTCGAGAAAGACCATGAAATCCGGGATGTCGGCGCGGTATTGTCCGAGGTTGCCGATCATGAGCATGAGGTGCATGCCCAGGGCGTATCCGCCGAGGGAGAAGAAGAGTGCCTGGCCGAGGCTGAGGAGGCCGGTATAGCCCCAGAGCAGGTTGACCCCGACGGCCAGCACGGCGTAGCACAGGTATTTCCCGTACACGGTGATGGTGAAATTGCTGACATGCAGCGGATGGCCGGGTTCGAGAAAGGCGTTGAGACACGGCAGCACCACGAGGCCGAGCAGGGCCAGGGCGGCCACCACGCACGCCTCGAGACGGGAAATGGGTCGGGTTGAACTCATCCTTCGAGATTGCGGCTGCGGATGGCGACCAGGCCGGAGGGGCGCCATTGCAGGAAGAGAATGATGGCGGTGAGCACGGTGATCTTGCCCATGACCGCCCCCATCCAGGGTTGGAGAATCTGGTCGGCGAATCCGATTCCCAGGGCGGCGAACACGGTGCCCACCAGGCTGCCGATCCCGCCGAGGACCACCACCATGAAGCAGTCCACGATGTGACTCTGGCCGAGGCTCGGGCCGACATTGCCGAGCTGGGACAGGCAGGCGCCCGCCATTCCGGCGAGGCCGGAGCCGAAGGCGAAGGTGAGCATGTTCACCCGTTCGGTGCGGACGCCGAGGGCGGAGGCCATGGGCCGGTTCTGCATCACCGCCCGGATCTGAAGTCCGAGGGAGGTGCGGGTGAGCAGGAGGTAGGTGCCGAGCACGATGGAGAGCGCGAAGGCGATGACGAACATCCGGTTGTAGGCCAGGAGGACGTCCCGGATCACCAGGCTGCCGCTGAGCCAGCTTGGGGAACTCACCTGAACGTTGGCCGCGCCGAACACATGCCGGAACAGTTGCTGGAGGAGGAGACTGACTCCCCAGGTTGCCAGCAGGGACTCGAGGGGGCGGCGGTAGAGAAAGCGGATCACGCCACGTTCCAGCGCCAGTCCCACCAGTCCGGCGGTCAGGAACGAGAAGGGAATGGCGGCGAGGAAGTAGAGGTCGAAGCCCGTCCCCGAGGTGCCGAACCAGCCCGCGAAGACGGTCTGCATCACATAGGCCGAGTAGGCCCCCACCATCATCACCTCCCCGTGGGCCATGTTGATGACGCCCATCAGGCCGAAGGTGATGGCCAGGCCAAGGGCGGCGATCAGCAGGACGGCGCCGAGGCTCAGGCCGCGGAAGGCGGTTCCGAAGAAGCTGCCCCAGGCCATGTGATTCTCGATGGCGGCGATGCTGCGGCGCAGCGCCCGGCGGAGTTCCGGGTCGCCGGAGTCCGGATCGGTCTCGAGTTGGTTGCTCAGGTCACGAAGCAGGCCGAGTGCGCCGATCGATCTGAGCAGGCCGAGTTCCCGGACGGCCTCGAGCCGCTCCTGGGAATCGTCGCCCGCCATGCGCGTCACCGCCTGGGCCTCGCGCAAGGCCCTTCGGACCATGGCCGACTCCTCGATCTCGAGACGCGCCTCGAACCGCGGGAGATATTCGGGGTTCCGTTCGAGCCCGAGGGTCCGGATGGCGTCCGCCCGGGCGCGGGCCGTGCCGGACGACATGGTGGCCAGGTCGAGGATCGTCTTGACCAGCCGGCGCACGTCGTTGTCGGAGTCCACGGGAAACAGTTCGAACGACTCGAACCAGCGCGGGTTGCCGTCCTCATCGAGGAGGAAGGCGCCGTCGGCCACGCGGATTCCGCGGGAGCGGCCCTCCTCGTCCTCCTGCGGGTCGAGGAGGAAGGGGACCGGGGGCTCGGCGGAATCATCCAGGTAAAGGGAGCCGCCGCGCCATGCGGTCAGCACGGGAACCAGCATGGGATCCTCGGCGTCGGCGAGTTCCCGGAGCCGTTCGGCGCGTTCGTCGGGATCGTCGCCGAGGATCGCCTCGACCAGGGTGGCCCGGGAGGCCGGCACCGGCGCGGGGCTGGCGGGGAGGGCTCCCGAGACAGCGGGAGCGGTCATCACCAGGAGCAGCGCCCACCATGCGGGAAGGAATCGGGCCACCATGCGGTCAGAGTTCGGAAATGGAATGGGAACCGGTCGTCATCAGGAGGCGGGCCCCGAGCACTGGGCCCGCCTCCCTTTCTGTCCCTCGTCCGGGCGGAGCGGCGCGTCAACGCGCGGCCATCGCGCCCAGGAATTTCTCGCTGAAGGGTTCGGCGGCGACGCCGGGGATGGTCTTGATGATCTTGAACTGCCCCGAGGCCAGGGTTTCGCCGATGTACACGTTGTTCACCAGGTGATGATTGGCCTGCATGGTGACCTGGCCGGCGGGGCCCAGGAAGGTCTGTCCGATCATGGCTTCGCGGACCCTGTCCACATCGAAGGTTCCGGCCTTCTCGACGGCCTGTTTCCAGAGGTGGACACCGATGCGCGAGAGGTTCATGGGGCTGCAGGTCACGCGCCGGCGCGAGTCGATGCCGGTTACGCGGTAATTCACCCCGGTGATGGTCGGCCGCCGGAGCCATGCGGTGAAGTCACGGACGAACCGGGTGTTTTCGGGCGTGCGGATGGACATGAAATAGGTCCAGCAGCCGAGATGGCCGGCGAGGTCCTTGGCGGGCAGCCCGCGGAACTCATCCTCGGAGATGGAGAACGACACCACGGGGCAGTTGACGGCGGTGAGGCCGGCGTTGGCGAACTCCTTGAAGAACGGGACATTGGTGTCGCCGTTGAGGGTGCTGATGACGCAGGCCCCGCCGCCGGCGGCGAACCGTTTGATCTCGGCGACGATGGTCTGGTAGTCGGTGTGACCGAACGGGGTGTAGATCTCGTGGATATCCGAATCGGGGATTCCCTTCAGGCGGAGATAATCCTTGAGGATCTTGTTGGTGGTCCGGGGATAGACATAATCCGAGCCGAGGAGATAGAATTTCCTCTTGCCCTCGCCGAGCATGTAATCCACGGCGGGGATGGCCTGCTGATTCACCGCCTCGGCGGTGTAGAAGATATTACGGGACAGCTCCTCGCCCTCGTACTGGACGGGATAGAAGAGGAGGCCGTTGAGCTGCTCGAACACCGGCAGCACGGCTTTTCGGCTCACCGACGTCCAGCAGCCGAAGACCACGGCGACCTTGTCCTGTTCGAGGAGCTGCCGGGCTTTTTCGGCGAACAGGGGCCAGTTGGAGGCGGGATCGATCACCACCGGCTCGATCATGTACGACTGGCCGCCGGCCTTCACGCCGCCGGCCTTGTTGATCTCGTCGAAGGTGAACAGGAGGACGTCCTTGAGGGACGTCTCGCTGATGGCCATGGTGCCGCTGAGGGAGTGCAGCACCCCGACCTTCACGGTGGCGGCGGCAGCCTGGGCGGTGGTCGCCAGAACGGTCAGTCCCAGCGCGCAGAGGATTCGTTGGAGGGTGAGCTTCATGATGGATACGTGAGTGTAAGGATATTCGTTTCGAGTGAGGTTGTGAGGTTTGGTAGGGAACTGGGTTCAGAAGAGGTAACTCACCCCCGCCCCGAAGATGAAGCGGTCCCGGTGCCCGTCGAAGCCGCCCGCGTACGAGGTGTGGTCGTACCGGATTTCGGGCTGGATCCGGACATTCGGCGCCGGGCTGAAATTGAGGGTGAGAGTCAGGCTGGAGAGGCTGCCGTCGGGGTCGGCCGAGAGGATGGCGCTGCCCGGGCGGCCGGGGAGGGTGATGCCCTTGAGGCCGCCGCCGTCCGGATCGTCGAGGTACTCACCGCGGAGGGCGATGCCGAACTTCGGATTGAACTCGTACCAGATCCAGGCGCCGACCGACCACAGGTCGGCGGAGGGACCGGAGACCGGGTCGAAGTTGAAGTAGTCGAACTCGAAGCCCGTGTTGAGGCGTTCCCCGAACTTGCGGCCGGCCAGAACCGAGCCGCCGGCGACGGAGGTCGAGGCGTTCTCACGTCCGCCGAACCCGATCAGATTGATCCAGGTTTTGTCGTCGGGTTTGAGGCCGATGCTGCCCATCACGGTCTTGGCGTCATTGTTGTCCACGGCGCCGGCGTACATGCCGTTCTGGACGCGGACCTTCATGTCGAGCCAGTCGGTGAAGGTGTATCCCAGTTGCACGCCGGCGGCCGGGCCATTGCCGGTGAAGAACCACTGGTACCCCTGGGAGAAGTTGGGATTGACCGCGCCGCCGTCGCCGGATTCGAAGTTCAGCAGGGAGATGAGCTGGCCGGCCCGGATGTTGAGGCCGGTGCCGATGGGGGCATTGAGTTCGATGTAGGCTTCGCGGAGATCCTCGAGGCCCTGTCGTTCGCCGCCGGTGTTGAGCACCGGAGCGTCCTCGCCCCAGATCATCGACACCCGGAATCCGGCGTCCCATGTGTCCCCGCTGCGCTCGACCGGCTTGCTGGCCAGCGTGAGCTTCACCTTGTTGATCGAGAAGGAATTGTGGGTGGTGTTCCAGAGGTAGCCGTCCGACGCGCCCTTGATCGGGTTGCCGTCGATGTCCTGATCGACCGGTTCGTTCGAGTTGTAGAAGTAGGACGCCTGCACCATGCCGGAGAGGGAGATCTCGGAGAGTGAGGACACGATCCTTGGGGCTGGCTGCCCGCTGGGAAGGATGCCGGCCCGTTGCGCGACATTCTCCAGGGATTGGAGGCGGTCCCGAAGTTCCCGGTTCTCGCGCTCAATCCGGTCGATGCGCGTCGGGTCCGCCCCCAACGCCGCCTCCGGAGCGAGTGCCGCACCGGCAATCAGTGCGCCGCCTCCCACGCGCAAACCGCAATGGGTCATCCGGCGCCAGGCGCCGGTCCCGCGAATGACTGTCTTGGATTTCATGAGTTTGGTTGATTGAGCGGCTCCGGGAACGTGCGGGAGAAGTGTTCCAAGAGCGGAGTTGCCCAGGAGATTGCCCGTTGATGAGGAAAGTCCACGTTTCCGATCGCAGCCCGTTCGATCCATTAGCAACGGTCATGCCATGGGCCGCTCCCTCCCCTCCATGAATCCAATGGAACTTCGTCATCGCTGCCATGAATTCTGTTCACACCATGGCCACCGCGTGCGGCTGCTTTGGCGCTGCGATTCCGGGACTCCTGAGAAGTCGCCTTGGCATCGCCTTCAGCGAGACCTGTTTGCGGAGGCTGGAGTCCAATCGCCGGCTCAAGGGTTCTGAGGGGCCGTGCGGAAGATGGTTCACCGTGGGCAATTCAAACCAGGGGCCAAGGCTCAAGCCTGCACATCCTTGGGCGTCATCGACGGATGCATCCCGGAGTTGAGGGTGAGGAGGCAGCGAATCGGAGGGACGAGCTCCGCGAGTCCTCAACCCAACGCTCCACACCGTTGCGGCCTCGTGGAACTCGGCCCTCCGAAGCGATGCCTGGCGAAGGTCGCAGCTCTCCCCACAACTTCGGGATGCAGGGTCCGGGTGCTCCCCGAAGGCTTGCACGGGACGATGGCCCGCGGGAAAAGGGGGGCGTTCCCCCAAGTTCCATGACGCCCATGAACCCCATCGAACTGCCGCGACGCACCTTCCTGGCCCGACTCTCCGCGGGGACCGCCACCCTGGCTGCGGTTCCTGTCGCACGCCCGGCCGACGGGACGGGAACGACATCATCCCGTGGGCGGCGCCGGGCCCTTTCGGATGGACTGATTGAACCGGCGTGGCGTCCGTTGCCGCTGGGATCGATTCGTCCGTCCGGCTGGCTGGAGCGGCAACTGCGGATTCAGGCGGACGGATTGACGGGGCATCTGGACACCTTCTGGCCGGATGTGGCGCAGAGCCAGTGGTTCGGCGGGCAGGCGGAGGGGTGGGAACGGGCGCCGTACTGGATGGACGGGGCGATTCCGCTGGCCTGGCTGCTGGGCCACGAGGCGTTGCAGACGCGCCTGCGGGGGTATGTGGACCACATTGTGGCGCGCCAGCGTCCGGACGGATGGTTCGCGCCCTATCCGGCCGATGCGGCGGCCCGGCCTTACGATCTGTGGGCCATACTCCTGGCGGACAAGGTGCTGGTGCAATACCACGAGGCCACGGGCGACGACTGGGTGCTGAAGGCGGTCATCCGGAATCTTCGGGCGGTCCGGGAGGCGCTGGAGCGGAGGCCGCTGTTCGACTGGGGCCGATTCCGATGGTTCGAGGGATTGATCCCGGTTTTCCACGCCTGGGAACGGACGGGGGAGACCTGGCTGCTGGAGCTGGCGGGCACGTTGCGGCGCCAGGGGTTCGACTATCGGGCGTTCTACGAGGGGGCGG
Organism: Verrucomicrobiia bacterium; assembly: GCA_019634625.1. NCBI lineage: Bacteria > Pseudomonadati > Verrucomicrobiota > Verrucomicrobiia > Verrucomicrobiia bacterium. Next base: position 38,325 of record JAHCBA010000043.1, on the reverse strand, counting down.
ACGTGACGGCGCCGACGCCGCGGCGCGGGTTGTGGACGTTCGAGAAGCACGTGGTGAACACCGCGATGGCGCTGAAGGCGTACGCGCTGGCGTGGCGTCTGTCCGGCGATCCGGAGGACCGGTCGTTTCCGGCGCGCATGCTGGCGCTGCTCGACCGGCATCATGGTCAGGCGAACGGGATGTTCACGGGTGACGAATGCCTGGCGGGGCGGAGCCCGACGCAGGGGACGGAGCTGTGTGCCGTCGTGGAGGCCCTGTACTCACTCGAGTGGGTGGCATCGGTGACGGGCGACCCGGCGATCGGAGACCGGTTGGAACGAATGGCCTTCAACGCGCTGCCGGCGGCCTTCGCGCCCGACATGTGGTCGCACCAGTACGACCAGCAGGCGAACCAGGTCCAGTGCACGGTCAATCCCGACCACATGTGGACCACCAATGGCGACGACTCGAACATCTTCGGCCTGGAGCCCCACTACGGCTGCTGCACGGCCAACATGCACCAGGGCTGGCCGAAGTTCGCGGCGCACCTGTGGATGAGGACCCCGGAAGGCGGCCTGGCGGCGGTGGCCTACGCACCCGGCGAGGTGCGCCTGGAGGTGGGCGGCACGCCGGTGCGGGTGACGGTGGACACGGAGTATCCGTTCCGGGAGACACTGCGCCTGAGCGTGAGGACGGAGGGCGCGGTGCGCTTTCCGTTGCTGTTGCGGGTGCCCGGCTGGACGCGTGGGGCGACGGTGCGGGTGGCGGGCGGGTCGGAGCGCGGGCTGGATCCCGGGACCTACCATCGCCTCGCGCGAACCTGGCGTGGCACCACCGCCATCGAGTTGCGCTTTCCCATGTCCGCCCAGGTGACCCGGCGCTACCACGGGGCGATGTCGGTGGAGCGCGGCCCGCTGGTCTATGCGTTGCGGATGGGGGAGACGTGGACGCGGATTCACGAGGGCATGCCGCACCGGGAACTGCCCCATGCCGACTTCGAGGTGCGCCCGTCCACACCCTGGAACTACGGGTTGGTCCTGGACGAAGCGCGCCCGGAGGAAAGTCTGCGGTTCGAGGAACGACCCGTGGGGGAACGCCCGTTTTCACCGGATGGCGCCGGCATGGTGGCCCGGGCCCGGGCCCGACGCCTGCCGCGATGGAGCCTGCGTCACGGGTGGGCGGAGGAGGTGCCGCTGGGCGGGGTCGCCTCGAGCGAGCCGGTCGAGGAAGTCGAACTCATTCCCTACGGATGCACGAATCTCCGGGTGACGGAGTTTCCGGGGCTGCCTGGCTGAGGGAAAGTTCGCGTCGTGACGTCCGCGCCTCCAGGGGATGGAGGGGGTGCGATAGATGGAGGACTCGCGGAGCTCGTCCCTCCGAAGGGGTGAAGTGGGGGGGGTGAAGTCGGAGGGACGGTTGGGCGTACACGCTTCAGCGTGAGCCTCCCAGATCCGTCCCGACACGCTGAAGCGTGCACACCCAACAGAGTCCGACCCAGGCTTTGGCCCCCACGTCCCCACCCCGCCAGCGAACCCCAGTCTTTCGCAGCAGGACTCGTACTCGTACTCGTAATCGTAATCGTAATCGTAATCGTAATCGTAATCGCCCTGCCCGGTTCGCAGGCGCGATGGGAGGTCCGAAGACGATCGAACCGATCGGGCCAGCGATGAGGCGACGCTGAAGCGGTGTGCCTGCGAGTCGAGGACCGAGTACGAGTACGAGTACCGCCCTCCGGGCTGAGTACGAGTAGCGGGGAGGGGGAAAGGGTGGGGAGCGATGGATTGCCGACTCGCGGAGCTCGTCCCTCCGAAGGGTGAAGCAGGGGGGGATTGAGGGCGGTGGTGACGGCGGGGGGGAGGGGTGGCTAGGATCGGGGCGGAGGCCGTGGGGAACTTGCATCGAACCGGGAAACAGGGGGCGGCGGCGGCACGGTCCGGGGCGGAGACGCTGTCGGGCCTGGTCGAGCGGGTGACGTTTCACCAGGAGGACACGGGGTTTGCGGTGGTGAAGGTGCAGGCGCGGGGGCACCGGGATTTGGTGACGGTGGTGGGGACGGTGGCGGCGGTGAATCCGGGGGAATGGCTGCACGCGGAAGGGGGGTGGATTCAGGACCGGCACTACGGACGCCAGTTCCGGGCGGAGCGGATGCAGTGCACGGCGCCGACGACGCGGGAGGGGATCGAGCGGTTTCTGGGGAGCGGCCTGGTCAAGGGGGTGGGGCCGGTGTGCGCGAAGAAGCTGGTGGGCCGGTTTGGGGAGGGGGTGCTGAAGGTCATCGAGGAGAATTCGGCGCGGCTCGAGGAGGTGGATGGGATCGGGCCGAAGCGGCGGCGGACCATCCGGGAGGCGTGGGGCCAGCAGAAGGCGATCCGGGAGATCATGGTGTTCCTGCACGCGCATGGGGTGAGCACGGCGCGGGCGGTGCGGATCCACCGGACCTACGGGGACGCGGCGATCGAGACGGTGCGGTCCGATCCGTATCGGCTGGCGCGGGACATTCCGGGGATCGGGTTCAGGACGGCGGACGGGATCGCGGAGCGGCTGGGGATACCGCGGGATTCGCTGGCGCGGGCGGAGGCGGGATTGGATCACACGCTGGGGGAGGCGACGTCGCAGGGGCACTGCGCGTTGCCGCGGGGGCGGCTGGTTGAAGGGGCGATGGCTCTGCTGGGGGTGGAGGAGGGTCTGGTGACGGCGGCGCTGGAAGGGGCGGTGGAGCGAAAGGCTTTGGTGGAGGAGACGGTGGGTGACGAGGAGCTGGTGTACCTGCCGGCGTTGCTGCGGGCGGAACGGGGGGTGGCGGCGCGGGTGCTTCGACTGGCGTCGGGAACGGCTCCTTTTCCGCCGATCGACCGGGACAAGGCGATCGGGTGGTACGAGGAACGGACCGGTGAGGTGCTGGCGCCCAGCCAGCGGGAGGCCTTGGGGCGGGCGTTGGGATCGCGGGTGCTGGTGTTGACGGGCGGGCCGGGGGTGGGGAAGACGACGTTGGTGCGGGCGATTCTGGGGATTCTGGGGGCGAAGAAGGTGCGATGTCTGCTGGCGGCGCCAACGGGGCGGGCGGCGCAACGGATGTCGGAGGCGTCGGGTCTGCCGGCGCGGACGCTGCATCGTCTGCTGGAGGCACAGCCGGGCGGGGGCGGGTTTGGGAGGAACGAGTCGAATCCGTTGGAGACGGACCTGCTGGTGGTGGACGAGTGTTCGATGGTGGATGTGATCCTGATGCACCACACGCTGCGGGCGCTGCCGCCGGACGCAGCGCTGCTGCTGGTCGGGGACGTGGATCAATTGCCGTCGGTGGGGCCGGGGAGCGTGCTGCGGGACCTGATCGAGAGCGGGGTGGTGCCGGTGGCGCGGCTGACCGAGGTGTTCCGGCAGGCGGCGGGGAGCCGGATTGTGACGACGGCGCACCGGTTCCGGCAGGGGCTGCCGCCGGAGGCGGTGCCGGCGGGGATGGAATCGGATTTTCACTTCATCGAGCGGGAGGAGAGCGACCGGATTGCGGAGACCCTGTTGAGGATGGTGCGCGAGCGGATTCCGGGACGGTTCGGGTTGGATCCGATCCGGGACATCCAGGTGTTGTGTCCGATGCACCGGGGTTCGCTGGGGGTGCGGGAGCTGAACGGCCGGTTGCAGGAGGCGCTGAATCCGGCGCGGGACGGGGAGCCCGCGGTCGAGAAGTTCGGGTGGCGTTACCGGCCGCGGGACAAGGTTCTGCAGACGGAGAACAACTACGACAAGGAGGTGTTCAACGGCGACATCGGGCAGATCGAACGGGTCGATGCGGAGGAGCGGGAGGTGACGGTGCGGTTTGACGGGCGCGAGGTGCGGTACGATTTCGGGGAGCTGGACGAGCTGGAACTGGCGTACGCGATCACGATTCACAAGGCGCAGGGATCGGAGTTTCCGGCGGTGGTGATTCCCGTGGCCATGCAGCAGTACGTGCTGCTGCGTCGCAACCTGGTGTACACGGCGGTGACGCGGGGGCGGCGGCTGGTGGTGGTGATCGGGCAGAAGCAGGCGCTGGCGCGGGCGCTGGCCCAGGACCGGGTCGAGGCGCGGCATTCGGGATTGCTGGCGCGATTGCGGGGGGCGGGATCGTTGGGTGGCTGAGCGGGGCGAGGCTGGAGGGGTTTGTTGCGTTGGCTGGGCGGCCTCGTGGAACTCGGCCCTCCGAAGGCATCGTGCGCCTGGAACGTTCGGAGGGACGAGCGGGGCGAGGCTGGAGGGGGATCGGGGATCAGGCGGAGGTCACGGTGGGGAGGGGGGTGACATCGTGGCCCGGGGCGCGGGCGCCGGGGACGTCGATGAGGCAGTCGAACTCGAGGCGTTTGCAGAGGGTGCGGGCGCCGAGGCGGCAGGCTTCCTCGAAGGGAAGCGGGCGGGAGAGTCCGGTGGCCTCGATGGCGACGATGCGGCCCTGGTCGAGTTGACGAACGATGGCGCGGTGGTAGGCGCGGTCGTACACCCAGGGGGGCGGGATGCGTTGGGAGGCCTGGGGAGTCTGGCGGTTGTCGAGGGACTGGCTGGGAGGAGGGGCGAGTTCGGAGTCCTGAATGGGGATGAGGCGTTCCCCGTGGGGCCGGTTTTCGCGGCAGTAGCCGACGTAGGCATGGCCGGGGCCGAGCACGAGGAAGGGGTGGATGTCCACGTATTCGAGGCAGGCGGCGAGGAGGAGGGACAGGTCGATGCAGGTGCCGGCGCGTTCGCGAAGGATGGCGGACGGGGTGCGGAGGCGTTGGGAGCTGCGGGAGAAGCTGGGGGGCGGGTTGATGTAGCCGGGCTGCCATTCCTGGACGATGGCCGCCCAGATGGCGCGGACCTGGAGATCCACGGCGGTGGTGCGGCCGCTCTGGTAGCCGTCGAAGCCGGCGGAAAAATCGTCGGTCAGGGCGCCGAGGCAGCGACGGGCCAGGCGGACGAGTTCGATGGCGGCGGGATCGCGCGGCATGACGAACGAGGGGAGGAAGACGTGGCACACGCCGTCGTCGCGCCATTCGTCGATGGCGAGGAGGGTTACCGCGTGGGACTGGCGATGCACGAGGCAGCCGAGGTGGCGGACGCTGGTTTCGACGGTGGTGCGGAGGCTTTCGCGGAGGGTGCGTGCGAGGGTGGAGGTCAGGGGGACGCGGATATGGGCGCTGATGTCTTTCGAGGGGGTGTCGAGGCGTTCGAGCTGGCGCCAGGTGCAGACTTCGTCGCCGGCGAAGAGGGTGACCTCGACCTCGACGGCGGTATCGGGAGGGAGGAGGGGGCTGCGACGCAGGGCGAAGGTGGAGAAGAGGCGGATGGGGGCGACTCCGCCGCCCGGGCTGGCTGCCGAGGCGGGGTCCATGCCGGAGGCATCGAGGCCTTCGAGGAGGGAGGTGCCGCGCTGGTTGTGGAGGACGGAGTAATTGAGGGCAGGGGCGGCGACGGCGGTGACGGTGATGCCCGTGGTGAGGAGGGACGGGAAGGGGAGGGTCCCGGGAGCGGTCTGGGCGGGCGCCGGAATGGGGATCGGCGGCGGCGGGGGAACAGGCGGCGGGGCTGAGGTGGGGGGAATCTGGACGAAGAAGGCAGAGGCGACGGGGGCGACGGAGGCGGCGGGGGCGGCGGGGGCGGATTGGGGGGGGGCGGAGGTGGCGCCGGCGCGACGGGGTGTAGCGACCGGCCGCGGGGCGTGGCCGATGAGGGAATGCCGCGACCAGAGGACGATGCCGGTGCCGCGCAACTGGGAAGAGATCTCGCGGCGCGCCTCGGAGAAGGCGCGGCAGAGGTCCCAGCCGGTCTCCCGCCATTTCCGGTAGAAGAGGCAATAGAACGACTCGCTGACCTCGCTGGAGACCTGGTCCTGGAATCCGATGGCGGCGTGGGCCCCGGCGGCGACCGTCAGGGCGGCCAGGCGGGGCCCGGTGTCCCGGAATCCGAAGGTCACCAGGCGGGGATGCCGGCTCCGGGGACCGGCGAGGACGGTGGCGGCATCGTCGAATTCGCGCCAGCCGGGCGCCGGGGGTGGGGACTGGAGGCGGTGCGGGTCGGAAGCCGGGGAGGTGGCGGATCGACGGGAGGGGGTGCGATCGGTGGCGGGTTCCGGCAACCAGACGTGGGGTCTGGGAGGATGGGGCGGGCGGGCGGACGGGCGGGTTTCGACGACGCCGAGGAAATGCATCACGAGGGCGGCATCGAGTTCGGAGGCCTGGTGGAGGGCGCATTCCAGGGAGGAGGATTCGTGGCCGAAGGTCACCTCCATGGGGGGGGATTCGAGGTGTTCCCGCACGAGTTCGGCCTCCTGCTGGAACCGTTCGCGGGTGGCGGCGTAGGCGCGATCGCCGGGGCAGGCGATCCAGGCACGGGCGCGGGTGGGGCTGGTGCGGGGCGGATCGTCGGGGAGGTGCGGGACTTCGAGGTGGCGGACGACGGTGGGACTGCGGAAGCCGGGGTGGCGGGCGCGGAGGGCGAGGACGATGAGGAACTCCCAGGGGAGGATGCGTTCGGGCCAGCCTTCCTCCTCACCGGTCCAGGGGATGCAGACCTGGATGATCCTGCAGCGGGCCAGGGATTCGAGGTGGGCGTCCGAGAGGCCGAAGGACAGGAGGATCTTGACCGCCTCTTCGAGGGACGTGCTGAGGTCTTTTCCGGCCTCGCTCCACTGCCGGCGGCGGGCGACGAGGTTCGACCAGGACATGGCAACCTCGGGCAGGGTAGGCTTTTCGGGACGGCCGGTGAGGGGAAACGGGCCGAGGACATGGCCGTCGGCATCGAGAGCGAGAAGGCGCAGCGGGTTGGAAGGGGCGCGTCGGCGTCGTTGGGCGGGGGCCATGGGACGGGGAGGCTTCGGGGTCATTCCGGGCGATCGTCGAGCCGTTCCGCCAGCCATTGGTCGGCGAAGCGGCGGGCCTGATCGGCGTAGGAGTCCGTGGTGTCGGCGGGAGAGGAACGGCGGGCTTGTCCGGGGGCGGCGGACCGGCGTGGGTCGCGGCCGCGTCGGGCGCCGGCGCCGGGGGCCTTGAGGATGCGGGCGTAGATCTCCTCGGTGGCATCCTGGCGGGCGAAGAAGTTGGGATCCTCTTCAAAGACCTGCCAGGCGGTGGCGATCACCGTGGTGGGATCCGCCTCGCCGTTGGTCCAGCTTCCGGCGCGGACATCGGCGGCGAGTTCGGTCACCAGCCGGTTGCGGTCGGCATGGAAGGCGACGACATCGGCGAGCCGGTCGTTGCCGACGCGGAGGTCGCCGAGAGCACGGACGATCTGCCGCACTTCGGCGGCGAGCGGGGCGTCGGGGGTGCCATTGGCCGGGCCGACACGTTGGAGCCATTGAAGGCGGCGGTGGGCGGCTTGGGAGGCGAGGCCCTGTTCCTCGAGCGCCACGAGGCAGAGTTCCATCCGGACGACATGGGGGGGATAGGCATTGGCCGGGGTGGTGGCGAAGCGCGGGGCGAGCAGATCGATCAGGAGGCCGACGAAGGCGGGGCCGCAATGGCGGACGGCGAAGTGATCGGCGAACACCTCGGCCCGCCAGCGTTTCCAGTCGTCGGCCCTGGCGGGGGCGGCGGCGGCGAGGGCCTGGTCGAGGGCCGCGGTGAGGGTGAAATCGGCTTCGACGACATGGCCTGCCTCATGGGGGATGGAGACCATGGCGGGGGCATGGAAGGCCTCGTGCCAGGGCAGGCCGATGAGGGGGACGGGGAGGCTTTCGAGGAGGCGTTCGGCGGCACGGGAGAGGGGTTCGCCGAAGACCGGTTCGGCGTGGAAGGGGCGGGCGCGGACGAGGGCGTTGGGGCTGACCGAGCCGTTGAGGAAGGCGAGGGGCGGTTGTTTGGGGGTGGGGACTTTGGCCCGTTCGAAGGCGTTGGCGATGGGGATGCGGCAGGCCCAGGCGACTTCGTCGGCGGCGGTGAGGCCGGGTCGGAACATCTCCTCCTGGCGTTGACCGAGGCGGTTGCGGAAGGCCTCCCAGACGCGCCAGGCGGAGAGGACGCGGAGTTCGATCTGGTTGTCCTGGCCTTCATCGAGGGTCTGGCGGAGGCGATCGCGGAGGACGCCGAGGTGGGCGGTGGCGGCGCGGACCTGGGAGTAGTGGATTTCCCAGGGGGCGCGTTCGGTCCGGGCCTCCCATTCGCGGAACTGGTCTTCGAAGGTTTCGAGGCAGCGCGTCAGGGAGACGCGCTGCCGTTCGGTCCAGGTGTCCATGAAGGATGGGAGCGGGGGGCGGGCGGTCAGGCGAGGTCGGCGCGGAAATGTTCGACACCGCGTTCGTTGATGCAGCGGAGCTGGCCGTGGTCGTTGTCGAGGTCAAGGACGGCGAAGCCCATCATGGCGAAGTTCTCGATGCCGTAGCGGACGATGTCGGTGAGGACGTGGCGCACGCCCGGTTTGGAGTCGCGGGTGGGGCGGGTGGGGACACCGCCATGGCCGAGGCAGGCGCCGAGGGGGAGGCTGGCGGTGCCCCCGGCGGCGGAAAAGTCGATGGGATCATAGACGGCGCAGCGATGTTCGTGTCCCCAGAACCAGGCGTGGGTGCGGCGGCCTTCGAGGAGGGGGAAGGCCTGGGCGGCGATGCGGCCGGCCTTTTTCGGGCCGGTGCCTTCATAGGCGCTGTGGGGCTGATGATGACTGAGGAGGATGCCGCGGGCGCCGGGATTGGCGTTGAGCACGCTTCGGGCCCAGGCCACCTGGTCCAGGTTGCCGGGCTGGAGGTTCCATTCGTCGTAGGCGGTGTCGAGGCCCAGGATCTGCCAGTGTTCGTTGCCGAGGGCGAAGTAGGTGCAGCCGGCCTGACGGGCGAAGCGCGAATCGCCGAGGACCACCTGGAAGATGCCGTCGCCGCCGCAGTACATGTCGTGGTTGCCATTGAGGCACCAACTGAAGACGCCGGACTCGCCGGGGCGGACCGGCCACGGATCGAGGAAACGTTTGCGGCATTCGGCGGCCCAGCCGGAGTAGTAGATGTCGCCGAGGTGGACCACGTGACGTTCGACTGCGGGGGCGGCATCGAGTTCTTTGCGCATCAGGGCGGCGATGTCGCGGGCGCGTCCGACGCCGGTGGCCCAGTCGCCGACGAGGAGGATGCGGGCCTTGGGGGCAAGGGGGACGGAGGGGGGCGATTGGGAGAAGGGATGGTAGCCCTTGAGCATGCGATAGGCGACGGCCTTGGCACCTTCGGTGAGGTAGAGGACGCCGGGTTCATCGAAGGGGCTGTAGAAGAGGCGCTGACCGGGCGGCGGTTTGGCAGCGGGATGAAGTTCATGTTCGGTCAGGCCGGCGCGGTCGCCGACGGCGCCCTGGGCGGTGGCGCGGAGGACGAGGTTGGCATCGATGTTGGCCTGCTCGACGAGGTGCTGGAGGGCGCTGAGGGCGGGCGCGCTGAGGATGATGGCGCCGTCGGTGTCGTCCTCGATCTCCGCCTCCTCGGGGGCGGCGAACTGGTTCAGTTCGTCCTCGGCGCGGCGGACGAAGTCGAGGAAGACCTTGCCGTCGTCCGGGGTCCAGCCCTTGGCGAGGAGCTTTTTCGCATCCTCGCCGCCGGCCTGGTGGGCGGTGACGACCTGTTCGGCGAGTTCGCGCCAGGAGGTGACCTGGGCGCGGAGGGAATTCCAGACGATGAGGTCTTTGATCATGGGACGGAGGAGGGATGGGTGGGCGGGCGGGGTTGGGATGAGGGATGGGTTCAGCGGGAGGCGGCGGCGAGGAGGGCGGCGGTGCGTTCGGCGAGGGCGCCGATGGTGCGGGAGGGATTGACGCCGAGGGCGCGGGGGATGATGGCGCCGTCGCAGACGAAGAGATTGGGATGACCGAAGACCTCGCCGGTGTGGTCCACCACGCCGTCGGCGGGGGAGGAGCCCATGTTGCAGCCGCCGAGGGGATGGGGGGTGACGAGGTCCTGGAGGAAGGTCCAGGTGGGGGGGATGACGGCGTTGCCGCCGGTGGCGTTGGAGAGTTGGAGGTGGGTGGAGACGATGGCGTCGATGACCTCGCGGGATTTCCGGATGTCCCAGGCCAGGTGGAGATCGGTGGTCCTGCCCAGCAGGGGCCGTTTCAGGGAGAGCACCCCGTTGGCGGCGTCCACGCCCTGGGCGAACCAGGGCATGACATTGCGGAAGGGTTCGACATCGCGGAGGAGGTGGCGGATGCCGGACACGATCAACTGGAGTTTGGGGTTGAGGCTGCCGGCGGTGTCGGCCCGGCGGAGGAGGTCGGCGAGGAGGTTGGGAAAGCCGCCGTCCTCGATCCAGAACGACTGGCCGTCGCGGGAACCGTCGAGGAAGTCGATGGCACAGCCGATGGTGGGGCCGCGGGACGGGGAGATGTCGCGGTCGCGGTAGAAGGCGGGGGTGAGGAAATCGCCGTTGCTGCTCCAGTTGCGGCCGAGGAAAGGGCTGACGTTGGGGAGGGAGCGGGTTTCCTCGCGGCAGCGGAGGAGGAGTTCGGTGGAGCCGAGGGAGCCGGCGGCGATCCAGACGATCCGGGCGGTGGCACTGCCGGGGATGCGCTGGCGGCTGGCGATGCGGTCGAAGGAGACGCGGTAGCCGCCGGGGACGGGTTCGAGGTTGGAGACGAGGTGGAGATCGCGGACCTCGGCGCCGTGTTTTTCGGCCCAGGGGATGTAATTCAGGTCGAGGGTGTTTTTGGCGAGGACATCGCAGCCGATGTCGCAATTGCCGATGTGGACGCAGGTGCCCTGCTGGACGCCCTGGGCGTTCACGAAGGGTTTGCTGTGGGCGAGGCTGTGGGGGTCGGGCAGGTTGTAGGAGTAATCGGGGTCGAAGGACACGGCGAGTTCGAGCGGGGTGAAGCGGTGTCCCTGGCCGAGGCGCTCGGCGGCCTCGCGCATGAGGAGCATGCGGCGGGACCACTGATTGGGGGGGACCTTCTGGACGTTCATGAAGGACGCCACGCGGTCGTAGTGGGGTTTGAGTTCGGCGAAGGTCAGTTCGGGCGGCCAGCCGGACTGGAAGGCGGAGGCGGGGGCCTCGCAGGAGATGTTGGCGTAGATGAGGGAACCGCCGCCGACGGCGGCGCCCTGGGCGACGCTCATGTTGGGGAAGATGCGGAAGTCGATCCATCCGTTGTGGCGTTCGGGGGCCTTGTGATCCCAGAACCAGGCGTCGCCGGGGGAGCGGGGGTAGTCCTTTTTGTCCCAGCGCCGGCCGCGTTCGAGGATGAGGACCTTGTAGCCGGCCTCGGCGAGGCGGCAGGCGCCGATGGCGCCGCCGAAGCCGCTGCCGATGATGATGGCGTCGTAGTCCATGGGAGCGGGGTGGGGAATCAGGAGCCCTTTTTCACGTAGGTTTCCCAGAGTTCGCCGAGGAAGAACCTGCCGAAGCGGGCGGCGGCTTCGAGGCCTTCCTTGGGTGAGCGGGCGTTGGTGGCGCGCATGGTGGGGATCATCTTGAGGAGTTCGGGGAGGGAGAGGCTGAGGATGCCGGCCCCGACGACGGGGCCGGAGGGGTCGGTGCCCTGGTGGAGCCGGGTGTAGAGGGTGGTGGTGTCCTTCCAGAGGTCGAGGACGCTGTGCTGGCGGACGAGTTTCTTACCGGCCATGTAGTAGGGCTGGCCGCCGCTTTCGAAGCCGAGTTCGTACACCATGAGTTTGAGGGATGGGTCGTTGCCGGGCAGGAAGAGATTGAAGACACCGCGGGTGGAGGGGAGGGCGGTGCCGAGGGGGGGGAAGTCGATGGTGCCGACGAGGTCACCCGGGTGTTCGGGGGTGTTCAGAAAGCGGTCGAGATCATGGATGGTGATGGTGGCGCGCATGGTGAACTGGGTGCGGAGACGCGAACCTTCGGCGGCGCCGGCCTCGGGTTCGGTGGGGCCCATGGCGAAGGGGCCCTGCATCATTTCGCGGAAGGTGTAGCCCAGCTGTTCGGCGGGCATACGGGTGGCGTCGGGGGTGAGGGGGGTGCCCTGGGGATCCATGGTGTTCATATACTGTTTGGCGTCGCGGTAACCCTGCTCCACGAGGGTGGCAGTGTCGGTACGGCCGAGGTAGAGGTCGGAATCGAGGGGAAGAGCGCGGGGGGGGCGGATGACATGGACCCGGATGGGGCGGGTATGACCCCACACGGTTTCGCCGCGGGCGATGCGTTCGTTCCATTCGGCGATGCGATCGAGGTCGGAAAAGAGGGAGCCATTGGCCGCCGTTTCGAGCATGTGCACGTACTGGTGGAAGGCGCCGTTGCGGTATTCGGGAGTGTTGCCGATGACCCAGAGGATCCAGAGTTCCCCGGCGCCGCGGCGGATCGCATCGAGGGGATTGGCATCCCGGATGAACGCCGGATCGCAGTACCATTCCCCGTCGTGCTCGATGGCGGGCATGGCGATGGGAAGGGACATGCCGGCCAGGAGCATTTCGAGGGTGAGATCCCGCGACGGGAGGGTCTTCACCGTCTTGCGGGAGAAGTTGAGGACATTGAAGACGGCTTCGACCCCTTGGGCGCGGCGGACCTGGTCGAGGTTGATTCCGAGGTGAGGGAAGACCTTTTCCACCACGCCGCGGTGGGAACCGAGCGCGGGCCATTGGGGGGATTTGAGGTAATCCGTCAGGGGGAGGAAGGAGACAAAGTCGCGGATCGGGAGACTGCTCCAGCGGGCGGCCATTTCGGCGGGCGTGAGTCCGGAGAGGAGCATGGCCAGGTTGATGCCGCCTCCGGAGGTTCCATCCATGTGGGTGAACACCAGGCCCGACTCGATGAGGGCTCGTGCGGCACCCGCCTGGTAGGCCGTCCGCATGCCGCCGCCGGGGAAGATGAGGCAGCGGCGGGGGCCGTCGTACCCGGGGGGCGGCGCTCCCGGGATCGGAGTGGAGGAGCTCATGGACGGGAGTAGGGGGGAGGGAGGTGTCGCGACGCGGATCCGGGCGGACGGATGGCGAATGACCGGGGGATGCCTTGGGGCATTGCGCTACGGGGTGCCGTGCATCCTGGGTGTCGTCGAGCCGAGGGCGCGGGGTTGGGAGTGTGGAGAGGTGATATCGGAGTCGGGGATGCGGCGCAAGCGTGGGGGAGACCCCGGGGCGCATTGGCGAGTTGTCGGAAGGGGCAACGACACCATGGAGATGGGCCCGTCATGGTCGTTGAGGGGCATGTACCCGCGCGGGGAGGGGGCGGGTTCCGCGAGGCGGGCTATGGGGACGCAGGATCCACGAAACCGACAAGACCCAACACGGGCGGAAACACGGCTTTACAACCGCTGGGGTCGGAAGAAGGGGAAGACGACTTCGGCGACAGTGACGACGAGGAAGATGGTGCTGACCAGGGCGTTCATGCGGAAGAAGGCCACATGGATCCAGTCGAGGCTGCGGCGTCGTGCGATGAAGTGCTCGAGGATGAGGCAGCCGCTGATGAGGCCAAGCCCGACCCAGTAAGGGAGCCGGAACCGGCAGAATACGCCGAAGAGGGCGAGGAGGAGGATCATGACGACATGGGCGAGGAAGGCGGCCATGACGGCATTTTTGGGGCCCCAGCGGACGACGAGGGAACCGAGACCGTGGCGGCGGTCGAAGTCGTAGTCCTGGAGGGCATAGATGAGATCGAAGCCGATCAACCAGAACACCACGGCGAGGGCGAGGAGGGTCATCTGGAGGCCTTCGATCCAGGTGACGGCGGTTCCCCGGACGGCAAGCCAGGCGCCGACCGGGGCAAGGGCGAGGGCGACGCCGAGGTAGATGTGGGTGAAGTCGGTGAAGCGTTTGGTGAGGGAGTAGAGGCAGATGACGAGCAGGGCGAAGGGCGAGAGGGCGAAGCAGAGGGGGTTGATGGCCCAGCTTACGAGGACGAGCGCGGCGCCGCTGAGGGCCCAGAGGGTGATGGCACCGGGAAGGGAGACGGTTCCTGCGGGGAGGTGACGACCGGCGGTGCGGGGGTTGAGGGCGTCGAATTTGCGATCGACGATTCGATTGAAGGCCATGGCGCAGGTCCGGCCGGCGACCATGGCGGCGAGGATGAGGAGGAAGAGGCGGAGGCCGGGCCAGCCGCGGTTGTCGCGGGCCGCCACGGCCATGGCGGCGAGGGCGAACGGGAGGGCGAAGACGGTGTGGCTGAACTTGACGAACGAGAACCATTTCTGGATGTCGCGTAACATGGAACCGGGAGGGGCTGAAGGGGCGGAGGCGGGTGGATTACTCGGATTCCTCGCGCCAGCGGGGGGCGAGTTGGTGGGGCAGTCCGAGATGGTCAAGGACCCGGGCGACGACGGTGTCGGCGAGGGCTTCGAGGGTGGTGGGCCGGCTGTAGAAGGAGGGGTTGGCGGGCAGGATGGTGGCGCCGGCCTGGATCAGGAGTTCGAAGTTGCGGACGTGGATGAGGTTGAGGGGGGTTTCGCGCGGGACGAGGATCAGGCGACGCCGTTCCTTGAGCATGACGTCGGCGGCCCGGAGCAGCAGGTCATCGCTGAGGCCGTGGGCGATGCGGCCGAGGGTTCCCATGCTGCAGGGGATCACCACCATGGCGTCGAAGGCGTTCGAGCCGCTGGCGAACGGGGCGTTCATGCTGCGGAGGTTGTGCTGAACGACGCCTGGGGCGAGGCGGAGACCGTCGGGGAGTTCCTCCTGGAGCACCACGGGGGCGTATCGGCTGAGGACCACATGCACGTCGTGGATGGCGGGGTCCAGGGCGTCGAGAAGCCGCTGGGCGTAGAGCGCACCACTGGCGCCGGTGATGGCAATGACGAGCCGCATGAGAGAGCCTCGGGTGTTGCGCCGCAGGACGCGGACCGAGGAACCGGGCCAAGGCCAGCGGGCGAAGCGCGGAGAGGACAATGGGTGGGCGTGGCGTTTCTGTCGATGCGCTGGGTTGGATGGAAAGGGATGAGTCAGCCGGGGCTGGGAAAGCCGCGGAGGGCGGCGGCGGCGATGGCTTGGTGAAGGAGGACGATGCCCCAGAAGACGAGGCGATAGCGGCCCTTGGCGGACTTGTGGCGGAAATGGCGTTGGGCGAGGAAGGCAGCGGGCCAGCCGCCGGCGAGTTCGCAGCCGTGCAGGGTCCGTTCGGAGATGCGGCGGCCTCCGATTCCCGCCTGTCGCTTGTCGAGGGCGTAGAGGGTCCAGGTGAGGAGTCCCACAAGGGCGCCCCAGGCTGCCACCCAACGGGCCGCCTGGGGCCATTGAGCCAGGGCCAGGATGGGAAGGATGAGCAGGACTCCCAGGAGGGCCAGTTCCCGGGTCCGGACGCGGGTCAGCGCCCGTAGGCCTTGATGAAGTCCACGCACTGGGTGACCTCGGGAAGGCTGTTGTCCCAGTTGTGTTCGTACTCGATCGAGAGGTTGCCCTGGAAGCCCTGGGCCTTGAGTTCATCGAGGACAGCCTTCATGTCCGCCTGGCCCTGTCCGAACGGCACGTCGTGGGCCCGGCGCACGCCGAACTCATTGAGGTCCTTGAGGTGGGCGCTGATGATGCGTCCCCGCAGGACGCGGAGGGCCTCCACGGGTTTGATACCGGAGCGCATCCAGTGGCCGGTATCGGCGCAGGCACCGAGCCGGGCATCGCGACCTTCGACCAGTCCGGCGATGTAGTGGGGGCTCCAGACTTTGTAGTTGGGATTGGAGAAATCGCCGGGATGGTTGTGGAAGGCGACTCCGAGATCGAATTCGCGGGCGAGCTTTTCGAGGGTGTTGATGGATTCGGCGGACTCGGTGGTGACCGCGATCATGCCCATGCGTTTGGCGAATTCGAAGACCTTGCGGGCCGGCGCCTCCTCCTTCGGGATGCCGACGACACCGTAGTTGACTGCCAGGATGTCGTGCTGTTTGAGCTTGGCCTGCAGCCTGGCGATGACGGTGTCGAGTTCGGGGGAGTTGTGATCCACGCGAAGGTCACCGTCTTCGCGGCTGAGGCGTTGACCGGGATAGAACTCGATGACGCGCCCGCCGGCCTGGGCGGTCTTCTCGATCGCCTCGAAGGCGGTGAAGCGGTTGAAGGTGTAGGCCTGGCAGCCGATGGCGAAGCCGTTGATCCTGTAGGCGTCGGGGATGGCCGGTTGGGCGAGGGCGGAGGCGGCAAACAGGCTGCCGAGGGCGGCTGTGAAGACAAGGGTTTGGACTGGGATGGGCATCTTCATGGCACGGGACGGACGGCGCCGGGGCGGTCGCGGCGATCGCGGACACTGAGACCGGGCACCGTATTGGGGGTAGTCCAACCTGCGGCGGGCAAGGGTGTCAAAGGAGAAGGGTTGGCGGCGGCATAAGCCGGTGCATCCCCAAGTTGTCGGTACCGAGCCAGCGAACCGGAGGGACGAGCTCCGCGAGTCCTCAACCCAACGCTCCACACCGTTGCGGCCTCGTGGACCTCGGCCCTCCGAAGCGCCGCTTGGCGGAGTTCGCACCTCTACCGACAACTCCGGGATGCACTGGGCATAAGCCCTGTCGGGGCATTCCAGGTGACGAAGCGGGTCCTTCCGAATGGTTGCGGGCTGGCGGACGCATGAACTTCGACATCTTGACGGTGCGCCGTCGCATCCGGTCCACTCTGCGCCCATGAGTCTGGTCTCCGCCCCCACCCCGGCCCCCGCCTCAGCCCCGGTGCGATTGAAGCCGCTGCGTCGGTTGTACGACTGGACGGTGTCGTGGGCGGACCGTCCGGGAGGGGCGTGGGCGTTGTTCTCGATTGCGTTTGTGGAGTCGTCGTTTTTTCCGGTACCGCCGGATGTGCTGTTGATTGCGTTGTGTGTGGGGAGTGTGACGCGGTGGTGGCGGTTTGCGCTGATCTGTTCGGCGGGGTCGGTGCTGGGGGGGATGGCGGGGTACGGGATTGGGTATTGGGGGTACGAGGCGATCGGGCGACCGATCGTGGAGTTCTACCGCGGGGAGGTGGTGATGGCGAAGATCAAGGCCTGGTACGACGCCTACGGCTTTTGGGGGAATCTGGCAGCGGCGGTGACGCCGATCCCGTACAAGGTGTTCACGATCGCGTCGGGGGTGTTCGAGTTTTCGTTCGGGCAGTTCGTGCTGGCGTCGGTGATCGGGCGGCCGCTGCGTTTCTTTGCGGTGGCGGGGTTGCTGCGTCTGTGCGGGCCGACGATCAAGGCGTTGCTGGAGCGCTATTTCGATCTGGTGGCGATCGTCTTCACGATCCTGCTGATCGGCGGGTTTGTGCTGCTCAAGTACCTCCGTTGAAAGCCGGGCCGGTGAATGGGGGATGGCGAGCCGATGGGTGCAGGGTCAGGAGGATCCATCCATGGGAGGGCAGAGTCGCGGAACTCGTTTCCTCGGAGCGACGGAAGGAAGGTGCTCCGGGGTGGGGGCGGCCACCCCTCGAGCTACCACTCGATGATGGCAGCGCCCCAGGTGAGGCCGGCGCCGAAGACGAGGAGCAGGAGGAGGTCGCCGCGCTGGATCCGGCCCTGGCGCACGGCCTCGTCGAGGGCGATGGCAACGGAGGCGGCGGAGGTGTTGCCGTAACGGTCCACGTTGATGAAGACGCGGTCCGGGGAGGCGCCGAGGCGCTGGGTGACGGCCCGGATGATGCGCATGTTGGCCTGGTGGGGGATGATGCAGGCGATGCGATCGACGGTGAGATCGCATCGTTGAAGGGCCTCGGCAGCGGCGGTGGTCATGGCCAGGACCGCGTTCTTGAAGGTTTCCCTGCCATCCATCCGGAGGAAATGGAGGCGGGCCGACACGGAGTCGTGGGTGGCGGGGATGCGGCTGCCGCCGGCGGGCATGTTGAGGAGATCGGCTTTGGAGCCATCCGAGCCCATGCAGGCGGTGAGGAGTCCGTGGGAGCGGGGCCGGTTTTGGAGCACCACCGCTCCGGCGCCGTCGCCGAAGAGGACGCAGGTATTGCGGTCGGTCCAGTCGATGATGGAGGAGAGTTTCTCCGCGCCGATGACCAGCACGGTTTCGTAGGTGTGGGACATGATGAACTGCTGTCCCACTTCGAGGGCGTAGATGAAGCCGGAGCAGGCGGCTTCGATGTCGAAGGCGGCGGCGCGGTGGGCCCCTATCTTTTGTTGCACGAGGCAGGCCACCGAGGGGAAGAGCATGTCCGGGGTGATGGTGGCGACGATGATGAGGTCGATTTCGGCGGGTTGAACGCCGGCGGACTCCATGGCGCGGAGCGCGGCCTGGGAGGCGAGGTCAGAGGTGGCCTCGTTGGGGGCGGCGAGGCGGCGCTCCCGGATGCCGGTACGGGTGGTGATCCATTCGTCCGAGGTCTCCACCATGGCGGACAGGTCGGCGTTGGTGAGGATGCGTTCGGGGAGGTAGGAGCCGACGCCGGTGATCGAACAGGTTCGGGCCCTGAAGCCGTGTCGGGCCCGGGGGTTGCGGAACGAGGCGTTGGGCAGTTCGGTCATTCGGGGGCCGAGGAGGGGGCGGAGGCGAGGGGGTCCGCACCGAGGCGGCGGGCCGCGTCGGCGATGCCGGCAGCGATGCGGTCGTTGAGGTGGTGCTGGAAGGCCTGGGCAGCGAGCCGGATGCCGTTGCGGACGGCGCGTTCGGTGGCGGAGGCATGGGCTTTGAAGACCACGCCATTGAGGCCGAGGAGGGGGGCGCTGCCGTACATATCGGGGTCCATGCGGTTGCGAATGGAACGGAAGGCGCCGCGTGCGATCCAGGCGCCCAGGCGCCGCCAGGGGCTGGCCATGAGTTCGCGTTTGAGGAGGCGGAACATGCCTTTGGCGAGGCTTTCGGCGGTCTTGAGGGTGATGTTCCCCACGAAGCCGTCGCAGATCACCACATCCACGCGGCCGGCGAAGAGGTCGTGGCCTTCCACGTTGCCGACGAAGTTGAGGTTGAGCTGGCGGCAGAGGCGGTAGGCATCCTGGGTGAGTTCGTTGCCTTTGGTTTCCTCGGTTCCGTTGCAGAGGAGGCCGACGCGCGGGTGCTTGTAGCCGAGGACCTGGGAGGAATAGACCGAGCCCATGATGGCGTAATGGGCGAGGTGGATGGGTTTGGACTCGACGTTGGCGCCGGCGTCGAGGAGGACGAATTCGTTTTCGGGGGTGGGGATGACGGTGGCGATGCCGGGACGGTCGATGCCCGGGAGCCGGCGCAGGCGGATGGTGGAGGCGGCGAGGAGGCAACCGGTGTTGCCGCAGGAGAGGACGGCGTCGGCCTCGCCACGGGAGACGAGTTCGATGGCACGGACCATGGACGAGTCCTTCTTGCGACGGAGGACATCGCGGGGTCCATCGTCCATGGTGACCACCTCGGAGGCGTGCAGGATTCGGACGCGGGCGAGGTGTTCAGGAGCGATGGGGTGGCGGCGAATCTCGGCCTCGTTGCCGACGAGGATGAGTTCGCGGATGGAGGCAGGGGACGCGGAGGCGGAGGATGCGGAGGCAGAGGATGCGGGGGCGGGAGCGGGTGATGGGTCAAGGGCGGCGACGGCGCCGGCGACCACGACGCCAGCGCCGTGATCACCGCCCATCACGTCCACCGCCAGGCGCATAAACAAAAGGCGCGGATCACCCGGTTGGCGTCCGCGCCCTGAGCTGGACTGGGATCAGGCGAAAGCCTGGACGGTGATGACCTGGCGACCCTTGTAGTAGCCACAGGCGGGGCAGACCCGGTGAGGCACGTAGGGGGCGCTGCATTGGGGACAGGTGCTCAACTGCGGCAGGCGCAGGACGCTGTTGTAGGCCCGCCGCATGCGTTGGCGGCTGCGGGACGGTTTGCGCTTGGGAACTCCCATAAAATCTTCAATCCAGTTTCAAGGTATCGAGTGCACTCCACGCCGAATGGGCCGACACGGCCGTACCGGGGGTACGGGCCGGGGCGGACTTCCCGGGTGGGCCTTCCGCGGAGCTGTGATTCGGATCGAGCCCTGCTTGCCCTGCGATCCCCCGGCACTCCGGCCGGCACACAGGGTGCTGCGGAAGGGCGAGGAGGCTATCCTCACGAATCTGGGGCGTCAAGTCCACCGACTCATTGATCATGGGCGGGGCGTCTTCGCCTTCCAACGGCAGGAGGGCTGTCCAAGGTTCCACGAGGAGGCGCCACTCGAAGGGTTCGAGGCAGCGCACGCACTGGCAGTCGAGCAGGGTTTCCAGGCGTCCTTCGAGCAGGATTTCAGAGCCCAGCAATTCGGCGCGCAGGTCGTATTGGAAGGGGCGATGGGATTCCACGCAGGGATCCAAGGTTTCGAACCCCAAGGTCTCCGGGGAGATTTCGCCCGACAACTGAACGGCGCCCTGACGGAGGGCGGCAAGGGAGAGGAGGATGGCCATAACACCTCATAGGGGGTTGGAGGTTAGCCGGTTCCGCAACGCCGTCAGGACGGGCGGCGGGACGAACTCGGTCACATCGCCTCCGAGTCTGGCGATTTCCTTCACCAGGCGCGAGCTCAGAAAGGTGTAGGATTCGCGGGGCATCATGAAGAGGGTTTCGACCGACTCGTTGAGTTTTCGGTTCATCAGGGCGAGTTGGAACTCGAACTCGAAGTCGGAGACGGCCCGCAGGCCACGGATGATGACATGGGCACCGCGGCGGGCGACGTACTCCACCAGCAACCCGGAGAAGTCTTCGGCGTCCACGTTGGGGAGGTGGTTGACGGACTGGCGGACCAGTTCGATCCGTTCGGGCAGGGTGAACAGGGGTCCCTTGGCTTCACTGGCGGCGATGGCCACCACCACGCGATCGAAGAGGCGAGAGGCGCGTTGGATGACGTCCAAGTGCCCATTGGTGATGGGATCGAAGCTGCCGGGACAGACGGCGATGCGCATGGCGGGCATTCGTGGCCTTGGAAGCGGTTGCGAACGGCGGTGGGTCTGATGCCGGGTGTTGTTCCCACCAAAGGAAAACCCGGGGTTCATTCACCCCGGGTTGCATGGAGAGCCGAGTGGGAGGGCGGGGGCTTTGAAGCGTCCGGCCCGGTACGGGCCCGTGCGAGCAGCGCTTCGTTCCCGCCCCAGCGATGCACTATTCGCCGCCCGTGGAGTAGCCAGCGTCGGACGGCTGACTGCGGGAGACATGAACGGCCACGGGGAGGAGCACGCGATCCACCGAGGTGCCGTCATCGAACAGCTTCCCTTGAAGGCCCGGGAGGGCGACGATGCCCGGAACGGAGGAGGCGGATCCGCCGATGTCGGCCAGAGCCTGGTCGGAGGCGACGTCCACGTTGCCGGAGACGGGGCTGAAAGCCTCGGCGCCATTCACCACGCGGGTGAGGAGGGTGCCGTCTTCCTGGTAGGAGACCACGACCACGGAACCTTCGGCGACGACCACATCTCCTTCGGAGGAGACTTCATAGCGGGTGCCACGCACGGCGGCGAGCACCTTGGGGGTTCTGATTTCGTACTTGGAAGCGGCGGAGAGCTTGCGGACGTGACCGGCGACGCGACCGGCTTCGAGGTCGATCTGGGTATTGACGATGGTCTCGACCCCCGTTTGCTGATAGGAGAGAGCCGTCAAGGCGACACTGGAGTCCTGGAGGATGCGGAGGAGGGAACCATTGCGACCGAGGTCGAGGTCGAGGGCCGCAGCGTCGGCGGTGCGGATTCGGGCGCCTTCGCGGAGGGTTTCGCCGCGTTGGGCGGAGGTCCACGTCGAGCCGTCCACGGAGACTTCCACCGAGCCATAGACGGCGACCACCTTGGCCGAGCCCTTCTCCACGGACGCTTGCGCCACTGACGCGACTGCGGCCATGCCCACAAGTGCGGCGCCCACCGTCAGGCGCGCAACGATCCCACCCATCGAGAGAAAAGAATTCATAGCGGTGTTCCTAGATAGTCGATTCGTGATCCAGCGGGGGGCAATCTAAAAATCTGCCTCCCGGTGTCAATGCGATAGTGCCGCTTGGAGTTGAAGTTCAAGTGGATAAAAAGGGGATGGAGGCGTGGAGACGCGGCTTTTCGGGGCGCTTCGGGGCCGATAGCCTGAGCGGGTGTCGTCCGTGCGTTTGTGGGAATCCGACTCGACCCTGCGCTTTCTGCTGCTGTTGCCGGTGGGCATGGCGTTGAGCGGACTGGCGATGGAGGGGTTGGCCCGAGGGGTTGGGGTGACCGAGGTGCCGCGACCTGCGTGGTTGCTGGCGGTGGGAACGGGGCTGTTCCATGGGGTGGCTCTTTGCGTGGTGCACGGGATCGTGCGGGCGCACGGGCTTCGGTGGCGGGGGGCGTTTGGGTTGTTTCGGGCGGGCTGGCCGGGGCGATGGAGGGCGGCGATGTTCTGGACCGTGCCGGCCCTTGTTGGGGCTTGGGGGATTCACCAGGGGAGCATCTGGCTGCTGGAGTGGGCATCGATTCCTTACGATTCCCAGGCGTCGGTGGAGGCTGTGCGGCGGGCGGGGGCGGGGGCGGGATGGGAGATCGGGGTGTTGTTTTTGTTTGCGGTGGTGACGGCGCCGGTGGTGGAGGAGGTGTTGTTCCGGGGGATACTGTGGCCGGTGGTGCGGGACCGGGGGTGGCGGGTGGCTGGGGCGATGGGGGTATCGCTCTTGTTTGCGCTGATCCACCTGAATGCGGCGGCGATTCTGCCGCTTTGGGTGCTGGGTCTGTTCTGGACCTGGATGTATGAGCGGACGGGGGATCTGACGGTACCGATCCTGAGCCATGCGCTGTTCAATGGGATCAACTTTGCCTGGCTGCTGGGGGTTGAGCCGGGCGGCTGACGATGAACGAGTTTGAATTGATTGCCCGGTTGACGCGGGATTTGCCGACCAACGCTTCGGTGGTGGCGGGGCCGGGGGACGACTGCGCGTTGCTGGACCTGGGAATTCCGGACTGCTGGCTGGTGTTCAAGACGGACGCGGTGGTCGAGGGGGTCCATTTCACGCCGGATGCGGATCCGGAACGGATCGGGCACAAGGCATTGGGGCGGGTCCTGAGCGATTTCGCGGCGGCGGCGGCCCGGCCGGTGGCGGCGGTCATCACGCTGGGGGTGCCGGCGCCGCCGGATCCGGTCCGTTTGGAGGGGTTGTACGGGGGGCTGAAAGCGTTGGCGGCACGGTGGGGGGTGGCGATTGTCGGGGGGGAGACCGGCCGGTCAACCGGGGGGTTGACGGTGGGGGTGGCGGCGGTGGGGACGGTGGCGCGGGAGCGTGCGGTCCGGCGTTCGGGGGCGCGGGCGGGGGATGCGATTTTCGTCAGCGGCGAACTGGGGGGGTCATTGGCGGGGCATCATCTGAACTTCGAGCCACGACTGGCCGAGGCGGCGTGGCTGGCGGAGCACTTCCGGGTTCGAGCGATGATCGACGTGAGCGACGGGCTGGCCGGGGATTTGCGGCACATCTTGAGGGCCAGCGGCGTGGGGGCGGAATTGCTGGCGCGGTCGGTACCCATCCACCGGGCGGCGAAGGTTCGGTCGCGATCGGGCAACGGGGCGAAGCCGCCGCTGCTGGCGGCCCTGACCGATGGGGAGGACTTTGAACTGCTGTTCGCGGTGGCTCCGGGCGACGCGGTCCGGGTTCTCGATGGATGGAAGGAGCGTTTTCCGAAGGTGCGCCTGACGTGTGTGGGGCGGGTGACGTCCGAGGGCGGCCTGCGATTGCGCGACGCGCAAGGGGTGCATGAACTTCCCGAGTATGGATACCTGCATTTCGGATAGTCCCGAGGACACGGAGCGGCTTGGGGAGCGGCTGGGGCGACTGGCCCAACCGGGGTGGGTGTTTGGGCTGACGGGTCCGCTGGGCATGGGCAAGACGCAATGGGTCAAGGGGCTGGCTCGGGGATTGGGGGTGCGGGCGCGGATTGTGTCGCCGACCTTTGGGCTGGTGAACGAGTATCGGAGGGGACGGCTGCCGTTCTTTCACCTCGACCTGTACCGGTTGGAAGGGGCCGGGCAGATTCTGGAGGCCGGGCTGGGCGCCTATCTGCCGCCGGAAGATGGGGTGGCGGCCATCGAATGGTACGAACGCTGGCCGGGGCCGGATCCGCGAGGGCTGTGCCGGGTATGGTTTCATGGGGAGGGTGAATGGCGACGACGCATCGAGTATGAACTGCCTGGCCATTGAATGTGCGACATCCAGGCGGTCGGTGGCGGTGTCTGCGGGGGAGGGGGTGCCGGCCGGGGTGGCGGAGAACGCGCTGCGCAGTGTGCCGCTGTTCGAGATGATCCGGCAGGTGCTGGAAACCGCGGGGGTTGGACGGGGGGCGGTTGAAAGGATCGCGGTCGGGTTGGGGCCCGGTTCCTACACGGGCATCCGGGCCGCGCTGGCGGTGGCGGAGGGGTGGCGGCTGGCGACGGGCGCCGGGTTGGTTGGATGCCGATCGACCCTGCTGGTGGCGCTGGGCTGCCGGCGCCTGGGACGGCTGGGTTCGGTGGTGATCGCCACCGACGCGCAGCGGGGCGAGTACTACTGGGAGCGATTCGAGGTTGGGGCGGAGCGGGTTATTTCGAGCGTGCCGCTGCGGATCGGATCACGGGAGGCATTGATGCGGGATGTGGGGCCGGGGGTTCGACTGGTACGGACACATGAGGGGATTCTCGGATCCGAGGCGGAGACGGTGTTTCCGGACGCGGCGGATTTGGCGGTGTGGGCGCGTGGGGTGACCGGACTGGAGGGGGAGACGCCCATGCAGCCTATCTACCTGCGTCCGACAGCGTTCGTGAAGGCGCCGTTGGTGCGGGCGGAGGGGGCGTGACGACGGGGTCCGGGTGTCCGTTGGATCCGGCAAGGATCCGGACGAGACTGGCGAGCAGGTGCTCGAACGCCATCGGGAGTTGGGGGCCAAAGAAGGACATGGTGCGCGTCTCGTAGGTGTTGAGGTCGTAGTAGTGGGCGGGCACGACATAGCCCACGTAATCCCCATTGAAGCTGGTGACTGCCACGTCGAGGCCGTGGAGGCGGCCGAGGGTTTTGAGGTCGAGAGCCAGTTCGCCGCTGGTGTCGGCAGGCGTCGAGAGCCAGATGGCGTTTCCCAATCTCAAGGCCTGGAGGCGGGTATCCGGGCGCACGGGGAGGAGGCGGCGTGCGAGCCAGGGTCGGAGCCGGAGGTTGTTGGCGAGGCGCACCTGGGGTTCGGGGAGGTCGAAGGGAAGGGTTTCGAAGCCGAAGGCGATGCGGTTGGTACGGGCGAGGCGGGGGATGGTTTCGAGGGTGCGTTGGGCGAGGCGTTCGCCCATGGCGCGGGCTCCCTCCCAGTCGCTGGAGGGGGCGCGGGGGGCGTGGCTGCCCATGGCACCGCCGAGGAAGACGGCCAGCCGGATGCCGCCAGCCTCGACCGAGCGTTGCCATGCGCCGGGGTAGTCGCCGTGGAAATGCATGATGTTTGCCGGGAGCACGGTGGCGTGTGCCGCGTAACTGCCGATGACGGCCTGTTCGCCGGAACCCAGGGTGACGACCAGCAGGCTGAACTCCGGGTCCACCCGGCCGGCGTCGCCGACCAGTCGATGACGCACCCATTCCGGCGCGGCGAACGAGCCGTGGCCGATTTCGGCCGGAGCCAGATCGGTCAGGGCGGAGATGGCGGCGTCGGCGAGGCGGCCGGCCAGCCATTCCCGGACGCCGGGAATGAACGGACCGGCGAACGCCTCGGCCACCCGGCCCTCTCCCCAGCCTCCGGGACCGCCGTGGGTATGCGTGGCCCCGAAGTAGATGGCGTCTGCGCCGACGCCCGTTCGGGCCCGGATTCTTTCGGCGGCGTCCCCGGCGACTTCGCGGGGGACGATGAGCAGATCCGCCGAGACCACCACGCTGGTGCGGCCGGCGACCGTGAAGGCCACCGCCTTGGCCCAGAGGGGATCGTGCTCGCCCTGGGCCGGCTGGCCGCGACGTTGACCGTATCCCGCCAGGGGCCAGCTCATGGGCCCGGCCGTCGAGAGATCTCCCGGCACCGGGTCGGCGGGTGCGACCAGGAGCCGGGCCCGGCCGAATCCGGCCCGAACAAAGTCGGGGCTGGGTGGGGATGCGTGGGCGAGGCGGGTTGCGACGTCCGCGAGGGCCGGTTGGGCGGAGGGCAGATCGTGCCAGGGGGAGCGGTCCACCGTTTGGAGCGAACCGGCGAGAAGGAGGAGCCCGGCGGAGGCCAGGCCGGCCAATCCCCTGGCCCATGGACGGAAGCCGCGGCGCATGGCTCCCATGGAAGCGGTCCCGGTCGTGGGGCGCAACGGGGTTCCGGGCATGGCGACCGAATCCAGTGCCGGCAATCAGGGCTTCAACTTTTCCACGGGCGGCGCAACGCTGGCAGGACAACCGCGAGGTACCCATGTTCCACCCAGCGATTCAACTGAGCAGCGTGTTCTGGCGACGGTTTTCCGGGTGGTTGTGGGTATCGGCCGTCGGCTTGGCGGCGTGTTGCACGGGCTGCTCGGATCGGAGGGATTCCGAAGCGGAGGCAGGGGCGCCCCTGGAGGAGCGTCAGGCACGCCGGCCCGACCGATCTTCGCGATCCTTCGAGAAGGCGCCGGTATTCACCGATTGGCCGGCGGCAAATCAACCGGCGATGGACCGGCTTGCATGGAACCTCGAGACGCTGGTCGGCGATTATGACCGGGCGGGGAGTCGCGATGCACGGTGGGATGCCGTTGCCCGGGAGTTCCTGACAGGTTTCGGGCACATTCGGTGCCGGACGCCCCATCCGGCCGCGTCGCGGATGGGGGAGCTTGCCCATGCGTTGATGGAAGCCGGATGCACCGATCCGATGGTTCTGTATCTGCTCGTGCGGTTCCGTCCGGACGAACGGGACCGGACCCCGGCACAACGTGCGGAGGATCTTCGTCTCGCGGCCGACCGGTTGCTGGCTTCCGGATACTCCGCGGTGCGCAAGTTCTACGCCGCACTTCGTGCCTCGGAGAGCTGGAAGGCGGCCCATGGCCGGGAGACCGGGGCTGTTTACAACCGTTATCGGGAACAGGCCCACACGTTTCTGATTGAGATGCTGAAGTTGCCGGAGCTTCCGGCGGAGGAAGGGGTGGAGGGCATTCGGGACTTTGCGGCGGCGGTGGCGGCGAGCGTTGCGATCGAGGACGGGACGCTGCCGACCCTCATCGACTGCCTGGGCCGGAGGTGGCCGGACCATGCCCGGGCGCTGCTGGTCCGGGGGAATCTGCAGCTTTCGCTGGCCTGGAACCGGCGGGGCTCCGGCTACGCGGACACGGTGTCCGACGCCGGTTGGGAGGGGTTTGCCGCCCATATCGAGAATGCCGGGCGCGATCTCGAGAAGTCCTGGCGGTTGGACCCGACCGTGCCCGATGCGGCGGCGTCCATGCTCAGGGTGATGCTGGGCCGTGAAACGGACATTGCCCGGGCGCGGCTTTGGTTCAACCGGGCGATGGAGGCGGACCCGGCGTGTTACCAGGCGGCGCGCCACATGGCATGGTATCTCCAACCCAAGTGGCATGGGTCGGTCGAGCAGGCGCTCTCCTTTGGGCGCCGCTGTGTCGAGAACCAGGCATGGAAGGGCGATGTGCCGCTGGTCCTGGTGGACGTGCATGACATGCTGGCGGCCGACGGGGCCACCGGATTGAAGGAGCGCCATTGGACCCAGCCGGGGGTCTGGAAGGATGTGAAGGCGAGTTACGATCGGTTCTTCGAACTCAATCCGGGGGCGACCCAGATCCGGAACAACTTCGCGCGGTATGCGCACAAGTGCGGGCAGTTCGGGGTGTTCCTGGACATCCTGCCCACCATCAAGCCCTTGAACCCCGCGGTTTTTGGCGGACGCCCCGCTCTCGAGCAGATGGTGGCGGAAGCGGCGGCGGCCACGGGCCGGACGCCGCAATGGCCGGGCTCGTGAAGCGGTCCCGGCCGATGACCTGCTGCACAGGCGGGCGGCCATCCTGACCCTTCAGGGATGCCCGACGGACATGGCGGCCGCGCCTTGAGGCTTGAGTGCCTGCTGCGTTGCATCCCATCGGATTACCCGCTGACCCACGAGGAGATCGAGGCCCGGGACCTGTATGATGCTCGTTGATACGTCCCTGTGGATTGAGTTCCTGCGGCGGCGGGGCGATGCCCGGGCCAAGCAAGCTGTGGCGCGGATGCTGGAAGCCGAGCTGGCAGCTTTCACCTGCCCGGTGCGGCATCAGGATTTCGGGTTTGGAAAGCAGGGGTGCACCTTCCGCCGGGCCTCGACGTGCGGCCGTAGAGGGCTCGCCCACATGGCAAAGCACCTGAAGTCGTAAAGGGACAAAATGGCGTGGAGCGTGACCGCGATGGTTGCAGGCCAGCGCAGATGGTCTTGGCCGGATCACACCTTCGTGGTGAAAGGCGCGGCGTCGAGGCGGTGGGTGAGGCGGCGTTGTTCGGAGGCGGCGATGACGCCGTGCTGGACTTTGCGCCAGCCGATCTGGCGGAGGGAGAGCCAGCCTTCCCGGCGGGCGGCGTCGCGGAGCTGGCCGGTGCGGACGCCTGGGGTGATGAGGTCGGCGATGGGGTCGGTGACGGTGAAGACCTCGTAGATGGCGACGCGGCCGCGGTAGCCGCGACCGCTGCATTCGGGGCAGCCGGCGCCGCGGAAGGCGCGGACCTGGTCGGGGGGGAGGTGAAGGGCGGCGGCCATTTCGGCGCGGACGGGATCGGGGAGGAGGGGATCGGGATGGGAACAGGCGGGGCAGAGGCGCTGGGCGAGGCGCTGGGCGAGGCAGCAGACGAGGGAGGAGGCGACGAGGAAGGGTTCGACGCGCATTTCGAGGAGGCGGGCGACGCTGCTGATGCTGTCGTTGGTGTGGAGGGTGGAGAGGACGAGATGGCCGGTGAGGGCGGCGCGGACGGCGATTTCGGCGGTTTCGGCGTCGCGGATTTCGCCGATGAGGACGACGTCGGGGTCGTGGCGGAGGACGGCGCGGAGGCCGGTCGAGAAGGAGAGGCCGATGTCGTCGCGGGTCTGGATCTGGGCGATGCCTTCGAGCTGGTATTCGACGGGGTCCTCGATGGTGATGATTTTGCGGCCCTCGTCGTTGGCCTGGGCGAGGGCGGCGTAGAGGGTGGTGGTCTTGCCGCTGCCGGTGGGGCCGGTGAGGAGGACGAGTCCCTGGGGGAGCTGGACGGCCTGACGCAGGAGGGATTCCTGGTCGGGTTCCATGCCGAGCTGGGCGAGGTCGAGGAGGAGGCTGTGACGTCCGAGGACGCGGAGGCAGACGGCCTCGCCGTGTTTGGTGGGGATGACGGAGACGCGGAGATCGAACTCCTCGGATTCGGTTTTGAGGGAGATGCGGCCGTCCTGGGGGAGGCGTCGTTCGGCGATGTTGAGGCCGGCCATGATTTTGAGGCGGGAAACGATGGCGGCATGGAGTTCGCGGAGGCCTGGGGGGACGGGGACGGGGACGAGGACGCCGTCGATGCGGTAGCGGAGGCGGATGGAGGAGTAGTAGGGTTCGAGGTGGAGATCGGTGGCGCGCTGGCGGATGGCATCGGCGACGACCTGGTCCACGAAATCGGCGATGGTGGCCTCGATGGCGGCGTGGGTGGGGCCTGGGGCGGTGGGGACATCGAAGACGACGTCGGGGCTGGCGTCGGCGGCGCCGCGTTCCTCGCGGAGGCGTTCGACGGTTTCGGCGCCGAGGCCGAAGCGTTTCTGGATGACGGAGCGGATGGCGGCGGGGGTGGTGAGGACGACCTTGAGGCGGCGGTTGAGGAGCATGCGCAGGTTGGCGAGATCGACCTGGCGCGGGGGTTCGGCGAAGGCGAGGACAAGTTCATCGCCTTCGGTGCGGAGGGGGAGGGTACGGAAGTGGAGGATGACCTTGAGGGGGATGGCGTCGAGTTCCTCGCGGGTGAACTCGCGGGCGGCGAGGTCGGCGAATTCGAGTCCCTGGGCGAGGGCGAGGGCGCGCCAGGTGTCGTCCTCGGAGGAGTAGCCGAGATCGACGAGGGCCTGATGCTGGGAGGTGTTGAGGCGGCGCTGGCGATGGCGGACGAGTTCGAGCTGGCGTTCGGAGATGCGGCCCTGTTCGAGGAGGAGTTCACCGACGTCCCGTCGGGCGGGGGCGGGCTCGGGGTTCATTGGGCGGGAATCTCGACGGGGACGGGTTTGGAGAATTCGCCGCGGACGGAGGCGCCGGCGGTGTTGGTGAGGGAGAGGTGGCGGAGTTCGATTTCGGCGACGGCGAAACTGGCGACGACGATTTCGCCGCGGGCGACGAGGAGCTGGCGGTCATCGACCTGGACGACGGCGCGGCGGAGTCCGGCGGACGTTTCGAAGTAGCCGCGGTAGGTGACGGAGACGGTGCGGGTGGCGGGCGGGGGCGGCGGGGCGGGTGGGGGCGGCGGGGGAGCGGCCTGGATGGCGAGGGTGAAGAAGGGATTGGCGAGTTGGGTCATGGGCTGGCGGACGGCTTCATCGGGCCAGCCGAAATGGCGCCGGGTCTGATCGGCGGCGGCATGCCGGGGGGGCGGGGCGGGGGTGGGACGGAGGCCGGCGAGGGCGGGATCGTCGTGGCGGAGGCGGGCGAGGGAGAAGGCGAGGAGGCCGGCCATGAGGAGGGCGGCGGGGACCATGGCCCACTGAAAGAGCTGGGATTCGCGATTCATGGCGAGGGCCGGGCGTTGGGGACGACGGTACTGACCACGAGTTCGAGGCGGGCCTGTTCGGGGGCGGACAACTCGGAGCGGTGGAGGAGGATGCGGTCGATGAAGAGGGCGGGCTGGGCGCCGAGGTCCTCGGTCAGGCCGACGGCGGGGAGCTGGGCCGGGGTAAGGGTGAGGGCGAGGAGGAGCTGGTGGAGGGCGTCCACGGAGCCGCTGGCGGTGAGATGGACGCGGAGGGCGGACCAGGCGTTGGTCGGGACGGGCGGGGTCAGGGGCGGGGGTGGGGCAGGGCCGAAGTCGTCGGGTTCGAAGACGGGGAGGGATTCGACGGAGACCTCGGAGATGTCGCGGACGCCGACCTGGATGGCGGTACGGACGAGGCGATTGACGGTGACGAGCTGGACCCAGAGGAGTTCCGGGCGGAGGAGATCGGGTTGGTAGCGGGGGAAACCGGCGGGGAGGCCTGGGGTGAGGGAGACGCGGGAGGCTTTGGCGAGGGCGGTGAGTTCCTCGATGCGGCGTTGGGATTCGTTGAGGAAGTCGAGGAGTTGGAAGGGTTGGGCGAGGTAGCGTCGGACATCCTCCGGGAGTTCGAGGCGGAGGAGGGCGGCGCGTTCGGCGTCGGCGAAATCGAGGGAGGCGGCGCGAAGGGCGGCGAGGTGTTCGTCGATGGAGGCGAAGGGGGTCTGGTCGGGAAGACCGGCTTCGAGGGTGGCGCGGGCGAGTTGATCGCGGAGATCGCGGAGGGGGATGTCGCGGTCGCGGCTGCGGCGGGACAGGGGGGCGAGGAGGGCGAGGCAGGCGATCGCCAGGGCGAGAGTGGCGAGGACGACGAGGCGGTGGAGGGTGGTCAGGCGGAGCGTCATGGCGCGATGGGGGTGCGGAGGACGCGCGGGCCGTTGGTGAGGGGGCGGACGGGGGTGCGGAAGGGGGCGGCGGTGCGGGGTTCGCGGTTGGTGGCGAGGCGGGGGATGGGGATGGGGGCGAGGAGTTCGGTTTCCGGGAGGGTCAGTTCGAGGGCGAAGTGGCGGGAGGGAAGGATGAGGTTGGTGGCGACGAGGTCGCGGCGGCGTTCTGGGGGGAGGACATCGACATTACGGAGGAGGGGATGGCGTTTGAGTTCGGCGACCAGTTCGCTGAGGGCCTGGCGCATGCGTTCGCCTTCGGGCACGAGGCAGACCTCGGCAATGAAGGTGCGGGGAGAGGGAGGGGGGTTGGTATGGGAGCCGGAAAGGGCGAGGGGAGGGCGGGGCTCTGTGGGGCGGGGGAGGGGGCTGGTGGAGAAGCGGTTGCTGCCCGCGGCGTAGCTGGCGGCGTCGGCGAGGAGGACGTACCAATGCTGGTCGTTGGTTCGGGAGGCCTGGAGGGCGGCGAGGAGCTGGAGCGTTTCGACGGTCTGGCGCTGACGTTCGAGGACCGGGCGGAAGGTGTCGAAGCGGCGGTTGAGGCCCTCCGACACGATGCGAAGTTCGCGGGCCTTGCCGAGGGCTTCGGTGGCCTGGCGTTCCCAGGACGCCTTTTCGGAGAGGACGCGGGACTGGTGGAAGGTGGCGGTGGTGATGGCCATGGCGAGCATGGCGGCGAGGGCGAGGTTGGCGGTGACGAGGGCGCGCCAGCCACGACGCTGCCGCCATCGGGCCTGGCGGTCGGCGGGAAGGAGGGATGGGGCGGGTCCGGCGAGGCCAAGGGCGAGGAGGAGGGCTCCCCAGCAGGCGGCCTGGTCGGGGGGGATGGGAGGGGAGCCAGGGACGGGGGCGGGCCAGGGGAGGAAATGGCGGCGCCCGAATTCGGAGAGGCGTTCCGGGAGATCGGGCTGGAGGGCGCCGCCCCCCGCGAGATGGACGTCCCAGGAGGCGACGGAAGGGGTGCCCGGGTGATCCGCCTGCCATTCGCGGAGGGTACGTTCGATTTCGGCGAGCCAGGCGGCGAGTGTGGCGTGGAGGCGGGGGGTGTCGGCGAGGGACGGGCGGGGCGGTTCGGCGCGTTTGAGGATCTCGGCCGTCTCGAGGGAGCCGCCGCGATCGAGGGCGAGGGCATCGGTGAAGGCGGCCGAGCCGGTGGGGAAGGAGGTGGCGTGGGCCACCTGACCGGCGATGAGGAGCGTGACGGCGGTGTGGCGGGCGCCGAGATCGACGAGGATGGTGTCACGCCGGGCCGGGGCGGCCTGAAGGAACGCGGCGGCAAGGGCATCGGCGGCGGTTCGGACATCGAAGACGAGGGAATCGTCGTCGAGGTAGGCGGTCAGGAGCCGTTGGAGATCGTCCTGGCGGCAGAAGGCGGCGGCGACGGGGTGGGCGGGATGGCCGAAGGGTTCGAGGCGGGCGGCATCGAAGACCCACGGACTGTCGCTGAGGCCTCCGATGCCGCCGGCCTCCCGTTCCACATGGGCGCGGGTGGTGGCGGGGTCCGAAGGGGGGACATCGAGGACATGCCGGAGGACGCGATCCTGGGGGAGAACGAGGACGAGGGCTTCGGGGGCGAGTTGTTCGAGGCGCTGGCGGACCTCCTGACGGAGTTCGTCGGTCGAGGTGAAGCCCTCCTCATGGCCGTCCACCACCTCGGTGCGGACGAAGCGGGGGCGGCCGCGGGCGACGGTGGCGAGGAGGATGCGGGCGCGGAGGTGGCCGACATCGACGACGGCGAAATCGCGGGCCGGGA
This sequence comes from Verrucomicrobiia bacterium, assembly GCA_019634625.1. NCBI lineage: Bacteria > Pseudomonadati > Verrucomicrobiota > Verrucomicrobiia > Verrucomicrobiia bacterium. The sequence continues at coordinate 5,366 of JAHCBA010000043.1, read as the reverse complement.
GGGCGAGCAGGTTGGCGAAGCGGGCGGTGGCGGGATGGGGTGGCACAACGACTAGAGGTCCTCGTCGGCCGAGAGGTAGCGGATGAATTCGCCGGAATCGGAGAGGATGGTGGCGGTGACGAAGATGAGGAGGTAACGGGGCCGGTCCACCTCGGTACGATTGCGGAAGGCGGCGCCGATGATGGGGAGGCTGCCGAGGATGGGGACGGATTCGACGAAGGTGGTTTGTTCGCGGGAGAGGACGCCGCCCATGACGACGGTTTCGCCGGAGCGGACGGCGACGCGGGTGGCGATCTCCTGGGTGCGGTACTCGGGAAGTTTGATGTCGAAAGTGCTCACCGGGCGGCCGGCGTCATCGACATCGGTGATGGTGGCGAAAGTGGCGAGGCGGACGTCGCTGTTGACCTTGGGATTGAGGGCGAGGAGGACGGTCTGGCCGTCGCCGCCGATGCTGGCGAGGACATCGAGGGTGACGCCGGAGGTGAGTTTGCTGGGTTTGCCGGAGGGGACGAGGGCGGAGGAGGAGCGGCGTTCGAGGGTCTGGGTCTTCACCTGATACTCCTCGTAGTAGTACTGGACCTTGCCATCCTCGATGGTGGCCGGGCGGTTGTTCATCAGGGCGAGGCGTGGGGCGCTGAGGGTCTGGCTTTCGCCGGACTGTTCGAGGGCGTTGAGGGTGGCGCTGAGGGTGGAGCGGTCTAGGACGTTGGTGAAGACCTCCTGGATGCCGCGACCGACGTTGAAGCCGAAGCCGGTGAAGTCGATGGGGGAACCTTCGATACGGGCGCCGCGGCTGGATTCCCACTGGACGCCGAGCTGGAGGAAGGCGGCCTCGGTGATGGTGATGAAGCGGGCCTCGATGAGGACCTGTTGGACGGGCTTGTCGAACTCCTGGATGATGCGGTCCATGACCTGGAGCTGGTCGGCGGTGCCCGAGGCGAGGATGACGTTGCGTTCGTAGTCGATGAGGTACTTGCTGCCCTTGAAGAACTCCTTGATGGCCTGCTCGATGGCGGTGGCCATGGGGGCGTTGTCCTTGACGAACTGCTTGATGACGCGGTTTTCGGTGATGGATGTGACCTGGCCCTGAGGGTTCATGGCCCGGGTCTGGGTGATCTGGGTGGCGCCGAACTCGGCGGGCAGAATGAACCCGTGGCGGAGGCGGTAGAAACGGGTTTCCTCCTGAAGGCCCTTGGGGTCCTTGCCATCGACGATCCAGATGAGGTCGGAGCCGATCTGGAACTGGATGTCGAGGTTGCGGGAGACGTAGCGGAGGAACTCGTCGAGCTTCACCCGGTCGAGGTTGACGGAGAGGGTCTGCTGGAAGGCGGGGAGGTTTTTGTCGGCGACGAAATTGATCCCCTCGGCCTGACCGAGGTTGAAGATGATGGTTTCGAGCGGGGCGTTTTCGAGGTGCACGGAGACCTCTTTCTCGAGGAGGTTGGCCATGCGGCCGCGGACGGCCTCGATGTCGAACATGGGTCCCTGGCGGATGATGGTCTTGCCGTAGCTTTCCGGGATGTACGGGGTGTTCTCGATCTGCTCGACGGTGTCGCGGATGTCCTTGCGGGGCGGCAGGCCGCGGTCCTTTTTTTCGGTGAGCAGGCGGGGAACGGTGGGGTTGAAGACGGAGTTCTTGGCGTCGATTTCGCGGATCTGGTCCTCGATCTGCTGGGCGCGGCGGAGACGGCGCTGCTGAAGGACCCACTTGTAGATGCGATCGAGGGCGGGGTCGCCGGGGTTCTCTTCGTAAAGTTCGCTGGCGAGCAGTTCGGCTCCTTCCCAGTCGTTGTTTTCGGCGAGCTTGAAGACGGCCTTGATGTCCTCGTCGTGGACGGCGTCGTACCGCACGCGTGGCCGGCGCGGGGCGGGGTCGGAACGATCGGCGGACCGGGAGGAGGATTCCCGAGTGGCGGGAGCGTCGGGGTCCTGGCGTGGGGCGGGCGAGGTGGTGCCCGGGCGGCCGGGGCCGGGGCTGGGCGAGCGGCAGGACGCCAGGACGGAGACCAGCAGAATGGCGAGGAGGATTCGGGTGCTGGCGCCGCTGGAAATCATCATGGGATAGAGGACGCGCTCCGTCGGGTCATCGTTCAGGTCCGATGAGAAGACGTTACCGGGTCCGAACCGCAATCCCTTTGTAGCGACGGGTGCGAGGGCAAGCCAAGCCGAGATTCGGTTGGTGAGCGGCCCATGGCCCGCACTTCCCGCTTGGCCCGGGGCGTTGCGGGCCTATCTTCGCGGCTCCCTGCGGACGGCGGGGCATGGATGAGACTGATTGGATACTTGGAAAGCGCGGGGCTGGCGGAGCGGATCAGCCGATTGATGGGCTCGGAGGGGATTCATCACCTGGTCGAGGCCGACGATGGGCCGCGCTGGGCTCTTTGGGTTCATGCGGAGGAGGATCTTGACCGGGCGAAGGCGTTGTTCGCGGCGTTTCGGGCGGATCCCGAGCGGGTGGCCGGGGCGGCAACCGTGCCCGTGGCGGCCTCCGCGGTTGGGGATCCCGGGCGCACGCCCTCCCGAGCGGCACCGCCGGTGGAGCGCCGGAGCGGCGGGGGACGGAGGGTTCCGGGATGGGCGGCGGGGACGGGGACGGGTTCCCAGACTGTGGCGTGGATGGTGGTGTGTGTGGCAGTGGCGATGGTGACGGGATTGACGGGGGAGCATCCGCTGGTGCGGAGCCTGCAGATCTCGGAGGTGCCCTACCGGTGGGGGATGAGTGCGGAACTGTTTCTGCCGGAGGCGAGGCGGGGCGAGTTCTGGCGGTTGTTTACACCGGTGCTGCTGCATTTCGGGTGGCCACATCTCCTGTTCAACATGTGGATTCTGTGGGATTTGGGGCGGGCGGTGGAGGGCCGGTTGGGGCCGCGTTGGCTGGCGTTGCTGGTGGCCGTGCTGGGGGTGGTCTCGAACCTGGGTCAATACTTCATGAGCGGCCCGCGGTTCGGGGGGGTTTCGGGGGTGATTTACGGATTGCTGGGGTTCGTGTGGATGATGGGGAGGTATTGTCCCAGGGCCGGCTTGGGGCTGCATCCGCAGATGGTCGTGATGATGCTGGTGTGGTTCGTGATCTGCCTGAGCGGGGCACTGGGGGTGCCGGTGGCGAATACGGCGCACGGGGTGGGGTTGGTTGCCGGAGTGCTGTGGGGTCGATGGATGGCGGCGCGGTGGTCGTGATCGGCGGGGCTGTGCCGGGTAACACCCATTGCCGGGCGAGTGGCGTGGAATAACCTAGAGGGCAGAGGCGTGCGGCGCGTGGCGTCGGCGCCGGACCCCACAACGAACTATGAACCTGACCCCTCTTCGTAACTCAAGCCGCGACCGGCGCGGTTTTACCCTCATTGAACTGCTGGTGGTGATCGCCATCATCGCGATTCTGGCGAGCATGCTGCTTCCCGCCCTGGCCAAGGCGAAGTCCAAGGCCGACGGCATCAAGTGCATGAACAACCTGAAGCAGTTGAACCTCGGGTGGATCATCGAGGCGGGCGACAACGAGGAGCGGGTGCTGGGGTGCCAGGACGGGTTGCCGAACGGCCGGCCCAACTGGATTTCGGGCAGCCTGGATTTCGGGGCCGGGAGCGCGGACAAGCGCTGGATCACCAACAGCCCGTTGTTCAACTACGTCGGGAACTCGTTCGAGGTATTCAAGTGCCCGGCGGACAAGGCCACGGTGCGGGCGACGGTGAACGGGGTGACCGGCCGCCACCCGCGGATTCGGAGCAACTCGATGAGCCAGGTGTTCGGATTCGGCGAGTGGCTGGACCGGGTGAACAATCGGAACCAGACCCGTTGGTTCACCTATGAGAAGCTGGATACCATCCATCGGCCCGCCAACACGTTCGTGTTCGTGGATGAGCATCCGGACAGCATCAACGACGCGGCCTTCGCCAATGCGTGCACGGGGGCGGACGCCATGGCCACGGCGCAGATCATCGATTTCCCGGCCAATTATCACAACGGGGCCTGCGGGTTCTCGTTCGCGGACGGCCATGCGGAAATCAAGTCGTGGAAGGGTTCGACCATCCGCAACGCTCCGGTTCGATACAATGGCACCATGTCCCTGAACGTCCCGGCGCGGGATTCGTGGGTGGATGTGCGGTGGATGAAGGATAACACCACGGTTGCGCGCCAGTAGTGGGTTGCCGCGCAGATTCCCGGCCGGGTGCTCGGGTTGGAGTTTGGTTGGTTAAGCGAAGCGGAGGCCATGCTGTGCGCCGAAAGGCGCATTGCGTGGCCTCTTTCGTTCCCGGTAGCCTGCCGCGGTCGGGCGGTGCGCCAGCCTGGGCGTTGGCGATCACCCGGAAACGTCTGCGAACCCTATGAACGCAACTCTTCCCGCCGGTGCAGCCAAGCGCCGCGGTTTCACGCTGATCGAACTGCTGGTGGTGATCGCCATCATCGCCATTCTGGCGAGCATGCTCCTCCCGGCCCTGGCCAAGGCGAAGTCCAAGGCTGACGGCATCAAGTGCATGAACAACACCAAGCAACTGATGCTGGCCATCAAGTTGTACGCGGGCGACAACGAGGACTGGTTTCCTCCCAATCCGGACGACGGGAACACCCAGCCCGGGTTCAACTGGTGCCCGGGGCAGGCCGGTCGCGGCGGCGGGCAGGAGTTCAATTCCGACATCCTCCGCAGCACCACCAACAATATGATGGCGACCTACATCGGTGGGAACGTCGAGGTGTACAAGTGTCCGGCGGACAAGAGGGTGGGATTCTACAATGGCCCCGATGCGGCCAAGCGGACGGCCCGCCTCAAGGTTCCGGCCGCACGGTCGGTGGCGATGAACCAGGCGGTGGGCACGAATCCGCGGGTCAATCGTGGCAAGACTCCTGTGGACGGTCCGTGGTTGGACAACAACCACTCGCACACGTTGGGTCGCACGTATCGAACCTACGGGCGTGAGACGGATTTTGTGGATCCGGGTCCGGCCCAGACTTGGGTGCTGATCGACGAAGATGATCGCAGCATCAACGACGCCGGGTTTGCGGTGGGAATGGTTCGGGCGGAATGGATCGATTTTCCGGGGACCTATCACAACATGGCCTGCGGCTTCGCCTTCGCGGATGGCCATTCCGAGATCAAGAAGTGGAAGGTCGGCAGCACCGCGGTGGGAGCGGCGGGTGTCTCCCGACGTTCGGTGCCGGGCAGCGTGGACTACGCATGGATCCGGGATCGGACATCGGCGCCGATCCGATAGCCTCCTGCCGGAACTGTTGGGGTCCTGAATCGAAAAACCCGAGGCCCGCCACGTGTGCTACGTGGCGGGCCTCTTAGTTTGATAGGGACTGGAATGGAGCGGGGCGTTGGAGCACGGCATTGGCCGGCTGAAGCCGGGAACGAATGGGGCGGGGGTGCCGGA